>JASFEK010000109.1:0-6618 GCA_050124875.1 Caldifarciminota bacterium
GACCGATGGGCAATTCTTTCCAACCCTTTTTCTCTTTCTTCATGCTCTCGCCTCCTCGTAAGCGCGCTTGATAGCCTTGATGTTACCTTCAACTACGTCAGGGCGATTCGGGAATTTGTGCTCTAAACGGATCTTCACGGAGTCGAGCATGTCATTGAAATCTAGTAGTTTGCTGACCTTTATCAAAGCACCCAGCATCGGCGTGTTAGGTAGATCACGTTTGAGTATCTCGGCGGATATCTTGCTGGCATCGACAACGTAGACGTGCTGCTTGGTCAATTTCAGCTGCGTTTTTATCTCATCGGCGGTTTTCTGGGTGTTGACCAGAATCACACCATCCTGGGGTAGCCCCTCTGTGACATCGACCGTTTCCATGAGTGTCGGGTCGAGGACGACGACAATGTTTGGTGATTTGATACCGCAATGTTGAAGTATCGGTTTATCAGAAATGCGATTGAATGCAAAGACCGGGGCACCCATGCGTTCCGGCCCGTATTCAGGAAATGCTTGTATGTATTTACCCGTTTCTACAGCGGCATCGGCAAAGAGCAGGGCTGCAGTTTTTGCACCCTGTCCACCTCGGCCATGCCACCTGATTTCGAGTAGCGCCATTTCTTGCTCCTTTCTTCCTTAATTATTAGGGATAAATCTTCGTAATATTGTCTCGGTCGTATTCTAGACAAGGATTTTGCTCATTTTCTTATTCGATTCCCCACTAACAAGGTAGCTTAATTATACCCGAAATGAACGCAGAGTCAAGGGACGATTCACTGAGAAACGGAGATGGCGAGACCTTGAGACAGGGAGATACATAATTGCGAATCTCGGATTGCCTAATTGCGGAAAACCGTTGTTTTGCTGCCTGATCATCTGGTTTTCTAGTATCCTGCCTGCTGGTTTTCTGATATCCTGGTGACCTCCTGTTTGGATGCTTCTCGACTCATCCGCTTGGTGCGGATTCGCTCGAAGAGTAAGTGACTTTACGGTTCGAGCGGAGGCCACTGAAAGTGGGCGTAGTCGAGAACGAGACACGAGAGGACTTGTCGATTCGTCCGCCTGCGGCGAGCTCGAAATGACAAGGAGGAGTGAAGGCGGATTCGCTCGAAGAGTGAGTGACTTTACGGTTCGAGCGGAGGCTACTGAAAGTGGGCGTAGTCGAGAACTGTTTTCTTGGAAAGTATTTTGATAAAATATATTGCGTCACCAGTTGATTTTGCCTATAATGACGTATGCAGCTGGTCCGCAGCATAAGTCAGGCTAAGAGAATCATCGCAGCGCAGAAGAAAAAAGGTAAGAGAATCGGCCTGGTGCCGACCATGGGTTATCTGCATGAAGGGCATTTGTCACTGGTCCGCATTGCACGCAGGAGATGCGATTATCTTGTTGTTTCGGTCTTTGTGAATCCAGCCCAATTCGGGCCCGCTGAAGATCTCCGTCAATATCCCCGCAATTTGAGTCGGGATATGCGGTTACTCAGAGCAGAAGGCGTGGATCTGGTTTTCAATCCGACGCCGAAGGCAATGTATCCGAGGGGTTACCGTACTCATGTCGAGGTCATTGAATGGAGCAAACTCATGTGCGGTGTCTCGCGGCCCATGCATTTCCGGGGTGTGACCACCGTGGTCTTGAAACTCCTCAATATCCTCACACCGGATATCGCTGTTTTTGGACGCAAAGACTATCAGCAGGCAGTTATCATCAGGAAGATGGTGAAGGATTTGAATCTACCGGTCAGGATCATGA
This sequence comes from Caldifarciminota bacterium, assembly GCA_050124875.1. Classification (GTDB taxonomy): domain Bacteria; phylum Hydrothermota; class Tepidihabitantia; order SM23-42; family SM23-42; genus SM23-42. The sequence goes on from JASFEK010000109.1 coordinate 1,744, forward strand.
CCGGCAAGATCGTGCGCGAGCCGGATGGTTTGGCCATGAGTTCGCGTAACACGTACTTAGGCAAAACTCAGCGAGAGAATGCGGTCGTTCTATATGATTCCCTGAGGTGGTTGAGGCAGGCGTATATCAAGGGCCTGCGTGACCCTCGGCTCGCGAAGAGTAAGATGGCGAGCATGATAAGAAGAAAAAAGGGTAGGATTGATTATATTGCCATAGTAGACAAGAATACACTCGTACCAGTAGAAAAGATCAGGAAAGGAACGCTCGTTGCGCTTGCGGTTTTTTTCGGCCGGACCAGACTCATTGACAATACAGTTTTGTAATTTCGAATTTCGAAAAGCGAATTGCGGAAACATACAAGGGCATCAGAGGATCGGAATATCAGGATAGCAGTTTTCTTCCTGATCTTCTGTTGCTCTGTTAGTCTGCCTGCTGGTATTCTGGTATCCTGATGTTCTCCTCTTCGGGTGCTTCTTGACTCACCCGCCTACGGCGGACTCGCTCGAAGTGTAAGTTTTTCTACTGCTCGAGCGTAGTCCACTGAAAGTGGGCGTAGTCGAGAACGTGACACACATGGTATTCTCGCATCGTTGCGTTCGCTCGAAGTGTAACGTGGACTATCTGTGTAATCTTTTTGTTGTCTCCGGCATCATGAGAACACAAACTGTTCTCATCTAAATTCTAGTATCCCAAAATACTGCGGCGCGTGGGCGAACGGGATCGACCAATAGCCGGCGTCACCCAGACGCGTCTGCAGCCGCCGCATGTTGAAACCCCACTTGTCTTCATTGAAGGGCGTCATTTCCTGTTTGGCGATTTTGAACTCCAGTGTCCAGGCATTGTCCTCACGGTCGGAGGCCACTTCCCAGGCACCGTTCCAAGATAGGTCACGCGTTACATTGCCATCCACTGCCTGGCATCTACGGTCGAAAACCGCGCCGTTGCAGTTGATGATGGCCTGATAATAGGTTTCCTCATCGAGATTACTGTCGAAAAACAACCACACATTGTCGTCGGAATATGTCGTGCCGTCGTGTTCAAAGACATCGGCTCTTATTTGCCCGAAGTCGCTTTCATAGCAGCGTGCGGCAAAATAGAGATTGTCGTCATCGTGGGCGAAATAGATTTTGGTCTCTTCGATCGACGTTACGGCACTGCCATCATAGTGAGCGAAGTGTGTTATCGGTGTTACTGCTTGCCATATCAGGTCATCGAGTTTTCCGTCAATGATAGGGGATGACGTTGCTTCATCAACAAACTTATGGCGTTTCAGCGAAAGGAATTGGTATAGCGTGCAGACCTTACCATAGGTGAATGGGTAGGCAAGGTTGAAAGTCGGTAAGGGGAAGAGGTCAGAGCCATCCGTGACGGTCAGGTCAAACGTGTATTCTTTTTCCTCTTCGGACGCGATTGCCAGTGGTATCTCGTTCGGCGTTATTGTGTAACGTGCCGGATCTACTCGCCATTGTATCGGATTAATCAGCGAATCCGGTCCAGAGTTGTTGACGGTGAGCCTAACGGTCTGCGTGTAGTCTCTTGCACCCTCGTCGACAACACATTCATCAATCACAATCGCTTGCTCGTCGAGTTCGCGGATTATTCCTATGTCGCCTAGGGTAACGACATTGCGCAGTAACGCGCTTTCCTTCTCGAGCACTGCGATATTGCGTTCCTGGCCTCTAACTGAAACCATTAGATAATGATAGAAGTGGCCGCGCGCCGGGTCATTGGTCGACATGCCGCCACCCGAACTGCCGACATTGATGTACTCAACATTGTTACGGTTGATGTACGAGTATTGGTGGTGATGGCCGGTAAATACTGCGTCCACCCTGTACTTTTCGAATATCTGAGCTAAGGTGTCGGTTCTACCCTCGCGCATTGCATAGATGTAAGTTGGTATATGGTAAAAGACGAAGATGTTGTCCATTTGCTTGTGCTTTTCCAGGTCTTTTTCCAGCCAGGCAAGCTGTTCCGCATCCATTTCTTGAGGCGGCGTCCAGTAAGTCATGGTATTATCTAGAACGATGAAATGGCTGTTGTTGTAGTTGAATGAATAGTACCGCTTAACGCCCGTTTTCTCTTCGTAGATGGCCCGGTCGATTTCATTTATGATTTCATGATTACCGGGGACATAGTAGAATTTGCAGGGTAGTGTTTCGATCGTCGCCAGTATTGAATCCCACTGGGCATACATGACCGTGGTATCGGGCGAATAGCCCTCGATCAAGTCGCCGACACACATCACGAAGTCCGGATCGAGCAGTTTGACTTCGTCTATTATTTCTTCGAACACCTGGTCTACTGCGCCGCCGGTACGGTCGCCGACGATAGCGAAGCGAAAGACATCATCGGTCTTTGCAGCAAGTAAACAGGTAATGCATAGTATTACCAGAATCGATTTCTTCATGCTTCCTCCTTTTATGATGATAAGGATAATCTTCTTGAAATCAAGGGGCAGAATTTCGAATTGCGAATTTCGGAAACAATACACAATGTCTGTAGTCGCCCAATTCATTGGGCTCTTTGGATCCAACAGGTGTAGAATGCCTTTACGAGAGCCTTGTTTACGACATTGACGGACCATGCTGGGTTCAGTATATTTGAATGGACTAGGTATGAAAATGGTGAATGGTCAAATACTCCTGTTTTTCGTTGTAGGTCTTTTCTGCATGTGCCAGCAGGCGCCGCCGATCGATTTCTTCAGGGAAGAGGTGACAATCGAAGTTCTGGATGCGAGAGCCAGAGTCACCGGCGTCTATTACTTCAAGAATTTGACCAATGTCGGCAAGCGCATTAAGTTCTATTATCCCTTCCCGGTTGATTCGAATCATCATTTTCCAGATACGATCACTATCAGCTATCCGTATGAAGAAGATTCAGCCGGCTTATATTTCTGGCTATCCATCAGAGCCAATAGCATTGATTCGTTTGAAATTACGTATGAACAGCAAGTTGAAGAACCGTTCTTCCGTTATATCACGACCACCACGCATGCATGGAAGCGGCCAATCAAAAAAGCAAACTTCACCATCATTACACCAGAGACCCTGGCGATCAATGCAAATTACGCATTCTCCGAGATTAAGAACATGGACAAATACCGTTTTTATTCGATTCTCATAGAGGACTTCTTGCCGGAAGAAGACTTGATCCTGAGCTGGTAACCGGCTAGCTTCTCGACTCACTTGCCACTCCATCTTCCTTTGTGCTCTGCGTACTGTATATGAAAGCATATCTGATGATCAGAATATCAGGGAGCAGGACATCGGCAGACCAGAAAATCAGATAGCCAATCGCCGGTCCGTATCTGATACCCCGATATTCTGATATACTGCCTTCTGATGTCCTGATGACCTTCTGTATTTTCCGCAATTCGCAATTATATGTCTCCTGTCTCTAAATCTCGCCCTCTCCTTGTCTTGTTAGTCGTCCCTTGACAACCGTAATTCCACTCTTATAATATAGTATAGGAGAATAGCGTATGAAGTGGTGTATATTGCTAGTAATGACGTGCACTCTCAGTGCTAACCCCATTTGGATAGAGTTCATCAACGAGTTCCAGGTTGCACCGTATGATTCAGAACGCGTCGAGCTGCGGTATCTTGAGTCATCGACTGGCGATACGATCTTTACCGGGGCACATGGTTTCGATAACACACCGATAGTAACACCGGCGGGCACGGCTTACGTGGATACAGCCATATATCTTAACGGAATGGAACAGGTAGTGATAGATCGGTCCGTTTTGACAGGTATTTTCGGATTACCCGATGATACTGGCTACATAGCACTTCATTCACCTTCGCCATATGGGTTGGACTCTATGTTCTATCCAGGACATGCGACGTCGTGGCGCCGCGCACCAGTGCCTCCTAGTAACTGCTCGGCCGCGAAATTTCATTTCTATGGCTATACTTGGTATGAATATATATTGATTTCCGACTGGTATATCGATTCCACACCCACACTTGGTGCGCCAAACGATGATTATCCTGGATGTTCGGTATCTGGGCACGTGTACGATCTTTACAATCAACCATTGGCGAATGTACGAGTGACTGCATTATTCGAGGAATACGCATCCTGGGTATTGCCACCCTTGCCGTATTACGCTTGTTGTACGACTTACACGGAAGTAGACGGTTCATATTGCCTTGATAGTCTGTTACCCTACTGTTACGATATCATGGTCTTTATTGATGGTTATATACCGGACACTCAAGATGTTGGGAGGTTATGCTGTACAGATCCAGTTACGAATCTGGACTTCAATTTGCAGACCGCGGTTAATGAGGGCACACAACGGGATGTAGTTGGTGGATTCTTTGCTTACCCTAATCCTTTCCACAGCGCACTTCATATTACCATGTTTGATCCTGTGGAACGTATCGATATCTATGACGTGACCGGCAAGATCGTGCAGCGGATCGACAACGAACGTATGGATGCTTACCTGACGGTTGATTGTCAGGACTTGCCACGCGGCATCTATTTTGTGGCGCTGCGAGAGAAAAAACTCAAAGTAATCAAGTTCTGAACGGGGTCAAATCTTGACAATTGACAATTTCTAAGCTTCGTATATTGAATGCGATGATGATTTAACTTAACCGTGATTCATAGACGTGGGGTAATTGGATTCACTTTGTCAATAGTCAAGATTTGACCCCGGATTTAGTCTTTCATCAGTTCTTCTTCCATCAACTGATGCTGGTACAGTTTCCAGTACAGCCCTTGTTTTTTCAGTAAGTCCTCGTGTGTGCCCTGCTCAACGATCTTCCCCTTATCCAGCATGTATATGTAATCACACACTGACAGCACTGAGAGGCGGTGGGAAATGATGATCAGTGTCGTTTCCGGGGTTTGGGATAATTG
>JASFEK010000110.1:0-6564 GCA_050124875.1 Caldifarciminota bacterium
TTGCCTTTGGTTATCTTATCGAGTATTTCCCAGATGCGCTGGGTGCCTTCGCGGCAGGACAGGCATTTTCCACAGGATTCATCACGCAAGAAGTTCATGAAATATTTGGCGACATCGACCATACACGTGTCTTCGTCCATGACGATCATGCCGCCTGATCCCATCATGGATCCTGCCTTTTTGAGACTCTCATAGTCAATGGTGAGATCGAGCAGATCTTTGGGTATGCAACCGCCTGATGGGCCACCGGTTTGCACGGCTTTAATTTTCTTGTTGTTTGGTATCCCACCGCCAATCTCATAGACAATATCTTTCATGGTAATACCCATCGGCACTTCGACCAGACCGGTGTTGTTGATCTTACCCACCAAAGAGAATATCTTAGTGCCCTTGCTGCCTTCGGTGCCGATATCCGAATACCACCGTGCACCACGTAAGACAATTTGCGGTACATTGGCCCAGGTTTCAACATTATTTATGTTGGTCGGTTTTTTCCATAATCCTCGTTTTACGGGATAAGGGGGGCGTTGCCTGGGGATTCCGATCTTGCCCTCTATTGCAGCAAGCAGTGAAGTTTCTTCTCCCGAAACAAATGCGCCAGCGCCTCTTTTCACCTCGATCGAGAAGTTGAACCCGGTGCCCAGTATATCATTGCCGAGCAATCCGTATTTTTCCGCTTGTTCAATGGCAATCTTGATGCGGCTCAGGGCGAGAGGGTATTCTGTACGCACATATATGAAACCCTTGACCGCTCCGATTGCCCTGGCCCCGATAGTCATGCCTTCTACCACTGCATGCGGATCTGCCTCCAGAATACTGCGGTCCATGAATGCTCCAGGATCACCTTCGTCAGCATTACATACTACATATTTCGAATCATCGCTTGTCGCACGGCACATTTCCCATTTCAATCCGGTTGGAAATCCTGCACCACCGCGCCCCCGTAGTCCGGCACTTTTTATCTCTTTTATTATGCCGCTGGGTGTCATGCCGGTTAGAGCCTTCTCCAGTGCGCGGTAGCCCTCGAAGGCAATGTACTCCTCGATATTTTCGGGATCAATTCGCCCGCGGTTTTTCAGTACGATTAGCCGTTGATGTTTGAAAAAACCGATGTCCATCATCCTTGGTATGGGTTTCGCTTCGGCCGGCGGCACATACAACAGTTTTCTTACGGGCCTTCCCTTGAGCAGATGTTCTTCAACGAGTAAAGGAATGTCTTCTCGCTTCAGCCTCTGGTAGAAAACACCGTCGGGTTGGACTACGACGATCGGCCCCCTTTCGCAGAAACCATTGCAGCCCGTTGATATGACTGCTACTTCATTCTGAAGATTTCTTTTGGTGATTTCTTTTTCCAGACTTGCCTTTATCTCAAATGAGCCCGCGGCAACACATCCGGTACCGGCGCAGACGAGTAGATGAGTGCGATAGTGTTTCAAACTAACCTCCTTGATTCACGCAAGACGCTTGACGCTGAACGCAGAGCATTTGGCGTGGCACGTAGAGCGCGAAGCGTCAATGCGTCCTCTCGCTGCCGATGGCGAGTGCGTATTCATTGATGATTTTTCCCTTGATCACGTGTTGTTCCAGTATTTTTTTCATTTTTTCGCTTGTCAGATCAACATACTTAACCGGTGGTTGCCCTGTTATCTCCACCGTGGCCATCGGCTCGCGGCTGCAGAGTCCCGCGCAGCCAGACGTCGTGACTATGATGTCGGCTAACTTCTTTTTCTGTATCTCCTGCATCAGGTTGGATAGTATTTCACGGGCGCCAGCAGCGATGCCACAGGTTCCCATGTGTACCGTGATCTTTGCGCGTGCCTTGCCTTGTCGCAATGCTGCAGTTCTGCGAACCTTGTCGCGGATTTTTTCTAAGTCGCCAATTTTTAGTTTTTTCATTTATTGCTCCTTTTTCACAATTTCTTTCAATCCGTCTTCGACGTATTGCTTCAAGAATGAGATGATATCGGCGTTGTTTATTGCGACGCCGGAAAGTACCTTTCTTATTTCTTCTGTGCTAAAAACAAACTCATTATTGTCTCTAGAATGGTGGTATGTAAGATCCGTCCCGGACCCCAAACTCACCAGACAGGCCAATATTGTTTCGGCCATGTTGCCCAGCGGTTTCCGGTCGATATGATCATACACGAACTGGGCACTGATACTGGTACCTCTGCCGGGGCTTGATTCAATGTTGAAACTGCCGTCCGCCTCTTCCGCGGCTTGCGCCAACATTGATAGTCCAAGTCCAACACTTCTGGTTTTCTTTGTCGTGTAGAAGGGATCTAGTGCTTTTGTCAACGTCTCTTTATCCATGCCCTTGCCGTTATCCTGGATCTTGATGATCAATGAATTCTCCCTGATCTTTTCCTCGATATGAATCTCGATTCTTGTTGCGCCCGCGGCTATCGAGTTTTCGACTATATCCAAAATATGAAATGATAGATCCTCCACGATCTCACGCCCGTGATACTACACTCCGTCCTTCTGCACCCTTAAGTGCTTTACCTATTTCTTCAAGCGTAGGCTTTTCGATCATGAATTGCGTAAAGACCTTGCCAATATCGTCGGGAAAATGTGCGTCGGATGAAGTGATTAGTGCGTATTTCTGTATTTCCGGGAATTGCGTTCTGGCTTCGGATACTGGTAGTGATGCTGAAATCTCCAAGGCGTCGAGTTCGAGATCGCCGGGCACGAAGCCCAGCTGACCAATGATGCTGTATGCTTCGCGATCGACATGGGAGGCGATAGCCAAGCCCTTCAGTTGATGGATCGCATCAACGATTTTGCCGACCGACAAATTCGTTGCGCCGATCAGTAATCGCCGGTTATAACCCTCGATTTCATCAAATTCATTCGCCACTATTTGCTCGCCGAAAAGGGATTCATCATTCTCCCCGGAGGTGAGGCTTTGATAGACTAAATCCTGCAGCGCATGCACTGCATCATATGTTGAGAACAAACCGATTATGTGCGCCTCTTCAACACTAGTTACTTCCATCCCGGCGAGAACCGTTAATTGCGTGTCACGTGAGGCTTTGAGTGTCGCCTGTACATTCTCGGCAGAATTATGGTCACACACGGCGATGATATCGAGTTTTTTCTTCATCCCGGTTTCAACGATTCTTTTTGGTGACATGGTAAGATCGGCACAGGGTGAGAGACAGGTATGCACGTGTAAGTCAGCACGATAACATCTCACCATCAATGTTTTCCGCGAATGCCCATGTTGTAGAGCTTTCCGATCAACTCGAACGCAGGACTGGCAGTCAGCATAATCGGCAACGCTTCTGCTTGTGCCTTGTTTATCGTCTCTTGCTCAGGCTTACGGCCGTTTATCATGATGATGCCAACGATCTCCTTGAGCTTGGCCACCGCGACTATGTTCGGATGTACTTGCAGAGTAATCCAGATATCTCCTTTCTTGCTGTTGGCCATTACGTCACTCAAGAGATCACTGGCATAGCCTCCAGATACTTCTCTATCCATTAATTCTTCTCCGTATGCAACCTGGAGATTGCATGCTTTGACGATTTCGTCCAGTTTCATTTTATCTCCGTTCCTTCGCGCCTATTGCGCTTCCTTGCTCTTAATGTATATGCAATCCGTCAATTGTGCATCACCGCGCACAATATCCTCGGCTAACGTCTTGCAGTCAGGGGCACCACACACACCGCAATCCGTGCCCGGTAGTTTCCTGATCAGTTCTTCCTTAGTTTTTAGCTTCTTTATTGCCATGTCGCGGTTGGCATCAAGCGGCGGGAAAGATTTGGGTGTAACTGCCCATTTGAATGAGAAGAAATCGTCTTTATATAAGCGCTTCACCATATCGGTATTAACCCTTTTCTTGCCGCCAAAGTGCCTGATGAGTCTAAGAACATTGCTTTTAGCAATGAAGCGGTTCTCTACAGTAAGCGGACCTCCAATGCATCCATCTGGGCATATGAGACATTCTAGGTATTCGATATTCTTCAGCCTACCGGATTCCACATCTTCCAATATGCGGATCGTGTTGAGCACCCCGGATACAGAGACAGAGTTTGTGTATTTCAGACCCCTGATTTCGCCTCCTTCCATGGCCCATCCAATACCGATGCCGCTTACCCTTGTCGTGTGTGCCTGCATCATGTGCATGCGCTCGTCACGCTTAATCTTCATCATGATGCTGTTGTATATATCACGGATTGAAATCGCGCCATCGAGGTTCGATCGCTCCATTGTTTCGGGGCGGCTTATCGAGACCATCTTGGCCGAACAGGGAGTGATGTCTATTATGCCGATTTCCTGCGGCCCGAGTTTTTTTTCCTTGGACACTTCCATGCGCAAGTTTTTTGCGGCGATTTCACGCGGTGGTTCAAGTGGTAAAATGTTTTTGCATAGACTCGGGAAAAGCCTTTGTATTAACCTCACGACGACCGGGCAGGTGGATGAGATAATGGGTCGAGGTGATTTATTCTCCTCAAGATATTCTTCGATTGCAACACTGATCATTTCGCACACCAGTGCTTCGTCATAGACTTGGTCAAAGCCGGATTCTTTCAGTACGGTCAGAATTTCACTGGGCATTACCTGCCCACCGAATTGAGTATAAAGCACGGGTGAGGGGAGTGCTATTTTGTATTCAAAGCGGTTCAGATCTGAAGGAGTGGTAGTAATGGGCAATATTGCATTATGCGGGCAAACACGCAGACATGCGCCACAGTCTATGCACCTTGCGAACTTTATGTGTGCTTTCTTATTACGAAGTCTAATCGCTTTGGTCGGACATGCTTTCATGCATGCAATACACCCGATGCATTTTTCTTCATCTACCTTGATCGAATGTACGAAAGCCTGGTCAGTCATTCTTGCCATCCAGGTAGATCTTGATTTCGAGTTTCGTTCCCTTACCCTTTGTAGATGTTATTTTAAATGTATCGGCATTCTTTTTCATGTTGGGTAGCCCCATGCCCGCGCCGAATCCCATTTCTCTCATTTCTTCAGTTGCGGTTGAATATCCTGGCCGCATAGCTAAATCAACATCCTCTATGCCCGGACCCTTGTCATCTATTGTTAGTAGTATCCTATCATGGTATACATGTATGCACATGATGCCACGTTCGGCGTACATCACTACATTCATCTCGGCTTCGTAGGCAGCGATGGCAATGCGTCTTATTATGTCGCTGTCAATGCCGATCTCCCTGAGCGTGTTCCTTATCTTGCATGAGGATTCGCCGGCGTTCACGAAATCGCCACCTTGGATAGTGTATTCCTGTTCTAATAATGCGTCAGGGCCCATTTCCAGACTGTTCTTCCGGGGGAGCGGGGCATTTTACGCCGTTGGCATATAAGATACCGCACGCTTGAAACATCTTCAGTTTGGTAGTCATGAGGGGAATTTGACACTGCCGGGCAAGTTTAATGGTCTCGAGCGACGGATTCTTGCCGCGGACAAAGATTATTGCACCTACCCCTGCGATTTCACAGGTTCTGACAACCTGTTTGTTTGTGAGCCCTGTGATGAGCAATGTGTTACGATCTGAAAATGGCCGCGAAAATGCCAGCACGTCACTCATTAAGTCCGATGCTTTCGCAAACTCGATATCGATGTTGCTGGAACCAGGCTCAGAAATCAACGCTGCGTGAAGCAGCTCCTGTATCTGGGGAAGTGTCATCTGCTATTTTTTTCTTCTGCGAATAACCTTCTTCTTGCGTTTCTTTGGTTGGTACTGATCAACAATTTGGTCGACTTTTTGAACCGTGGTCTGTCCATAGTATTTGCCGTCAACCACGACTATGGGTGCCAAGGCACAGGCGCCCAGGCAGTTAACACTTTCCAGTGTGAAATTCTCATCCGGGGTTGTGCATCCGGGTTCGACCTTCAGTTTATGCATCATCCGGTCCAGTACCGTAGGTGCGCCCCGTACGTGGCAGGCAGTGCCCAGACAGACAGTGACGACGTGCTTGCCGCGTGGTGTGAGGCTAAAGGCCCGGTAGAATGTTGCTACACTGTATACATCAATCAGGGAAACACTGAGTTTTTCAGATATCGTTTTCAGCGCTTCGGGTGGCAGCCAGTTGTATCTTTCCTGTACATCCTGCAAAACTGCAATTAGTGATGATTTTTCATTGTGATATTTGTCAACTATTTTTGATAACTCCTGCGGGTTGATTTTCATATCACTCCTTTCACGGGACTCAATTATATCCATTTTTCAGTCCTAGTCAACCGTGAAGTGGCATACAGGGTATTGCATTTTGCTATGGTAGAGTATTTCAGCCTATTGAATTAGTTATAAGAGAAAGAAAAAGCCGGGTTCAGCATGAACCCGGCTTCATGATTCGAGGGTTATCTAGTTTCTGCCTATTCTGCCAAACATGCGGACCGAATCGGCTACGCGCTGCACTGCTAGTATGTAGGCACCATGGCGGATGTCTGTTCTGTGTTTTTCGGCCGTGCGTACCACATCCCAGAAGGATTTCTGCATCATCTTATAACATCTCTCTTTGACTTCGTCCTCGCTGAGGAAGTATTTCTGCAGATCCTGTATCCACTCCAAGTAGGATACCGTGACGCCGCCGGCG
>JASFEK010000111.1:0-6530 GCA_050124875.1 Caldifarciminota bacterium
TGAGGCCTGTATGCTGTTGATCTGGTAGTTTCCTGGTCCGAGCGCGTCGAATTTGCGCGACCATTTGGTTTCGACCTCACTGCAGCCCAGCAATAGCAGTGAACAGCAGGATAGGTAATAGAACACCCGTTGCATGTTCTTCATGCTACAACTGCACATCTTGTCCCTCCGGGTTGTTTTCGGTGTGAATCCTTTATGTTATTTCTCTGTCCACTCCTTCAAAGCTTTCTTTATTTTCTCTTCAATCTTCGTCGCGATCTCCTCCCACTCCTTTTCACGGTCGGTTTTCTTGGATTCATCCAGCCAGTCTTTCATACCGGCGCGCACCTTCTCTTCGATCTTGACCCCGATTTCTTCCCACTCTTTCTTGCGGATCTTGTGTTTCTTAGCCTTCCATGGTTTCCAGCGCCAAGGGGCCCCGATTGAGAAACACAGGCCAATGAGAAAGCCAAGATTGTAGGGCCAGCCATTGTTGTTGAATTCATAGATGCCGACATCCTTGGTAAAAAGGCTGACGATGAACGTGATGATTATAATGATACCATGCCACAGGCCAGACCAGAAATTGGCTCTGTTCTCATATGCCCAGCGCTCATTGCCCGGCGCGCAATTCAAGGCAACAAGGGCGATGATTAAGATAAGCCCGATTGCCAGATACCTCTTAGTCATATATGCACCTCCCCGAAATCAATAGTATTAGTATATGTAATCCAACCTGTAAGTCAATGAACAAGGGGTTTTGTGTTGACAGTCGGTGCATCAAGAGTAACATACACTAGGAGGTAATACTATGAGGCAAATATCGTTAATTTTATTCTTTGCGGTGTTGGTCAATGGATTGTACGGAGTCCCCATGTCGCCCGAGCTGAGAGCGCGCCTGATTGCCGAAGGCAATTTCGGGCAAGTCGTTGAGATGCTGAAACGGGCGAAAGCGAACGGGATCGATGAACCAACGTCAAGACCCTTCGCGGTCAATCACGGACGGACCGATACATTGAAAGCGATTGTCATTCTGGCGGATTTCTCAGACAACGTCGGGACGGCACCGGTTGCGCATTTCGATTCAATCCTGTCGTCATGTGGCTGCTATCCAACTGGCTCGATGCGCGATTATTACCTGGAGATCAGCTATGGTAGCGTCGAATTTATTACCACGGTTGCTGGTTGGTTCAGATTACCACAGCCCTACACGTATTACACGAATGGCAATTTCGGCTTTGGTACTTACCCGATGAATGCTCAGAAAATGGCCGAGGACGCGGTTTGGGCCGCTGATTCAGCCGTGGATTTTTCCGAATTTGACAATGATAATGATGGCTACATAGATGCTTTGTTCATTGTCCATGCCGGCCCGGGTGCTGAGGTGACCGGGAATGTCAATCATATATGGTCACATGCCTGGAACACGGTCAATGTACCGTACGTGGATAGTGTCTATGCTTGGAGTTATTCTACCGAACCAGAGGATGGCAGAATCGGTGTGTTTTCGCACGAAGCCGGGCACGCTATCTTTGGCTTGCCTGATCTGTATGACTATGATTATGACTCTGAAGGCGTAGGATTGTGGAGCTTGATGTCGACCGGCAGTTGGAATAACAGCGGAAGGTCCCCAGCACACATGGACGCTTACTGCAAAATAGTGAGCGGTTTTGTGACACCCCAGGTTGTTACCTGCAATCAGGACAGCGTGTTGATCCCGAATGTTACGTATAACCCGGTGGTGTACAAGCTCTGGACAAACGGGAGCCCGGCAACAGAATATTTCCTGGTCGAGAACCGGCTGCAGAGTAGTTTTGATAACTATCTACCCTGGTTTGGTCTAATGATCTACCATGTCGACGAGACTGTACCTAATAACAATCATCAATGGTACCCTGGATACACTAGTTATGGTCATTACAGGGTTGCGGTAGAACAGTCTGACGGCCTGTGGCAGATGGAACAGAACATAAACGCCGGCAATCACGGCGATCCTTTCCCTGGTATTCCCAATCACCGGGCATTCAATGATACGACCGTGCCTGACACAAAAGACTACAATTTCGCTTCCACCCATGTTGCAGTGGAGAATGTAAGTAATTCCGCGGATACAATGACGGCTGATTTTAAAGTAATCCCTGTGGGCATAGAGGACATGCCCGAGTACTGGGTTGACCTTTCACGGTTCAGTGTTTATCCGGTGATAGGCCGAAGCGAATTCAAAATCTCAATGGGTGCGTTGAATCGCCACCCGGACCTGAAGCTGGACATATATGATGCTGCTGGTCGCCTTATGAGATCGTTTGATCAGATCACTGGTGGTCAGATCACCTGGGATGTGAAGGATTATAATGACCGGCGCGTGGCTCCTGGTACGTATTTCGTGCGCTTGACCGTGGGAGATGCGGTTTCTTCGATCAACATGATTGAAAAGGTGGTCATAATTTATTAGAGGACAACCGTAGAATTTCCCTATTGGATTTTGTAGTACGACGTTTTCCGCCTTGTGCTGTTGACATCAGCAGCGATATCAATATAATTGACGCGTCATGAATATCGTCGAAATCCTGAAAGCTATTGCCGGATTAGGCGGGCTGAGCCTAGTATTTGCAGTTATCCTGGCCGTCGCCTTTAAGAAACTCGCCGTAAAGGTCTCCGAAGAAGAGAGGAAGATAAAGGAACTACTGCCCGGGGTGAATTGTGGTGCATGCGGGTTCCCTGGCTGTGAGGCATATGCTAAGGCGCTTGTCGAGAAGACCGGTGAATATCCACCCAACTTGTGTACGGTGGGTGGAGCAGAAATAGCCAAGGAAATCGGCAGAATACTCGGGGTTGAGGTGGAGGAAACAGAGCCCATGGTTTGCGTGCTTCGATGCAAGGGTGGAAGGGATGAAGCAGTTGAGCGTTATGACTATTTTGGCCCAGGTGATTGCCGCAGTAATTACGTACTCTTAGGCGGCAACAAGGCATGCGCGTATGGTTGTTTGGGCGGGGGCCACTGCGTTACTGTATGCCCGTTCGGCGCGATAAAAATGGGGCCTAATCACTTACCCGTGATCGATCCCAGCAAATGTACGGCATGCGGCATATGCGTCAAGGAGTGTCCCAGAGAAGTACTGGAACTCATCCCCCGCTCCCAGCTGGTCTATCTTGCGTGTAAGTCACTCGATAAGGGTAAGGCGGTCAAGAATGTTTGCAAGGTCGGCTGCATTGGTTGCACGATGTGTGTCAAGGTATGTCCCTACGAGGGAGCCATCGCGATGGAGGGAAGTCTGCCCGTGATGAACTACGAAAAGTGCACGTCGTGTGGTATTTGCCATAACAAGTGTCCTACGAAATCCTTTATCGACCGCGCAAAGGCGCGGCCTCATGCTACCATCTCACAGCAGTGCGATGGCTGCGGTGAGTGTGTGAAGGTTTGTGAATTCAAGGCGATCGAGGGCGAGCCGGGCAAGAAGCACGCTGTGATCAAGGATAAGTGTGTTGGTTGCGGCCGCTGCTTTGAAGTATGTCCCATCAAGGTCATTACCATGATCGGCGCTCTCGGTTATGCCGAAGCCGCATAACCAGATGACTGATAACAGACCAAAGATTGCAAATTTCGCATTTCTCAATTCGAAATGTACCTTCTTGTACCAGCGTATTGAGCTATGAAGCTGTACTATGCCAACTCTTCGCTGAACGATACCGGGGTTGTTGTGTTGGGTCTTCCCTATGACCGGACCTCATCATTCATTCCCGGTTCGCGTTTCGGCCCTCAGTATATAAGGCAATGCGCTGAGAATGTCGAAGATTATTCTCCGTACCAGGATAAGAGTCTGCTAGATCTCAAAATATGTGACCTGGGCGATATTGAATTCAGCGGCGAGGATTGGCTTGGTCAAATCGAGGAAGAGGTCGGCAATGTATACGATAAGAAAAAGCATTTTGTCTTCCTTGGTGGCGAGCATACGATAACGCCACCCATTGTCAGGGCCGTAAAAGAAAAGCATGGTGATTTCTCGCTTGTACAGTTTGATGCTCACTGCGATCTGCGTGATGAATATCTGGGTGAGAAGAATTGTCATGCAACCGCGATGCGCCGGGTCATGGACGTGTTGGGTGCGGATAGAGTATACCAGTTTGGGATCCGTTCCGGAACGCAGGAAGAGTTTCAATACGGCAAGAATCTGTACAAGTTCAATGCCTACGAACCGTTGTCCAGAGTGATAAATGATATCAAAGAACCGCTTTACATATCGATCGATATTGACGTGCTCGACCCCGGCGTCATGCCCGCCGTGTCCACTCCCGAACCAGGCGGTATCCCGTACCGGGAGCTTATCGATTCTTTGATACTATTGAAAGATAAGGATATTGTTGGTGCAGATATTGTAGAATACAACCCACTTGCGGCATCGCCGTATGCATCAGGTTCAACCGCAGCCGAGGTATTGCGCGAACTGATTCTGGTGATGGCGCGCTGAGATTGCATTCGTCCAAACTTCTACTTTTATTGTATCGTACGTAAACCATCGCTTACAGTTCGAGAAAATTACGAGCTTGTCGAGAGATGAATCGAGAACTTAAGCAATATGCTTCTCGATGCGTCCGCCACTAAAGGCGGACTTACTCGAAGAATATCGCTGAATTGTATCGCTTTTCGAAACCGACTTTCGACTATCGTATCATCTCTCGACACTGCCCAACGACAGACGATCTTTAACGATTGACATCGTCCACTCCATATCCTATAATGTCGACAAGGAGGCGTTATGACATTACTAGCATTGTTATTGATTTCTAATTCTTTTGTACACAGAGAATTTAAACAGGTATGCTATCCTGAGGAAGTACGCGCCGAATCGACCCATTCCTATGATGTCCTGCACTATTTGATCGATCTGGATCTACCCATGACATCACGCTATCTTGAGGGCGCGGTGACGATCTCGGCACGGAGTAATGAGAATAATCTTACCACCGTGGATCTACATCTGCTTGGTCTGAGTGTCGATTCAATCAAGGTAGACGGGGTGACGGCAACATACAATCATAATTATGAAACACTGTATGTAAATCTGCCTCAACCCTTCAATACAGGTGATTCTTTCGATATCCTGGTTGGCTACAGTGGTACGACATCAGGCACCATGGGATTCTTGTATTCGCCGGCCTACTACCCTACTGCCTATACACTGGGTTGTCCCTATTGTACGCGCCGATGGATGCCGTGTTATGACCGGTTATGGGACAAGGCCGACTACGGAGTTGAATTCTATATAACGGTTCCCGAAGCCTATACGGTCTGTGCGAACGGTGAGCTTATCGGGACCCAGGGTTCGGGTGGCTATGCAACATATAATTGGAAACACACATATCCGATTTCACCTTACCTTATTCATTTTGCATCATCCGTATATGAAGTTTTGTCAGATTGGTATCATGCTTCGCCGACCGACAGCATTGAGCTCATCTATCACGTTTGGCCATCAGACACAGGCTACGTACCAACTGCACTAGGCGCGATGCCTGACATGATGTATTTCTATGATTCCTTGTATGGCGATTATCCATTTGAGCGCTACGGCATGAATTTCATTCATGGTTTCTATTACGGGGGCATGGAGCATCAAAGCATGGCTGCGATTCACCGTGACTGGCTAACTGGTTGGGACCCGGATACCTTTGGTTTTGCCCACGAGCTGGCCCATATGTGGTGGGGTGACATGGTCACTTGTTTTGGCTGGGAGAACGTATGGTTGAATGAAGGGTTTGCTACGTATAATGATGCCATGTACCTGGGCAGGATGCAAGGCTATGATGCTTTCATCGATACGATTGTCTTCCGCCGCAACGTTTATATTGCCTCGGAATTGTCCAACCCTCATTCCATGTATGATCCACCACCCAATCTCCTGTGGAGCCTTTCGCATACGTACTTCAAGGCATCTTTGGTGCTGCATATGATAAGGTACATATGCGGTGATGACGCGACCTGGCTCAACTTCATGTCGACTTACCGGGATTCTTTTGAGTACGGCAACGCCTCGACCGATGATGTGAGGAATTTACTGAATCAACTACTGGGCGGTAATTATGACTGGTTCGTGAATGAATGGGTGTACGGCATGGGATTCCCGCGCTATGATGTTCTCTGGAGTAAGGCATACGAGGCACCAAACTGGCGTTTGATCCTGGATATAACCCAGATCCAGACCATAGGCCCGACCGTATTTCACACGCCCTTGCCAGTTGGTGTTAATCATGCGGGTGGCGATACGATCATCACCATACCGATCCAGGATTCCCCCTGGCATCATGAATGCGTGTTTCCGTTTGAACCGACGGGTGTAACCGTAGATCCGGAGGAATGGATCATCCAGCAGAATACCGTAACCGGGGTCGATGAGCTCGTAACCAAGGGTGACTTGTTCGTACAGAACATCCAGACCATTGGCCGGGCCATAGACATCAGACTCAGTATGCCCGGGTTGATCAAGGTTTATGATATAACTGGCCGCCAGGTATATGAGGAACATTCAGCCGAGCTACGCTACCAGCCGACCAGC
>JASFEK010000112.1:0-6496 GCA_050124875.1 Caldifarciminota bacterium
TTCTTCTTTATCATTTCCGTTATCGGTGCGTTTTTCCTGGGCATATGGCCATTTTTAACCGTAATAACGGCGCTTCTGCTCCTCTTCCTCTACTCAACCCACCTAAAGAAAACCCTGGGTGGTAACATCACGGTTGCCGTGATCGCTGGGTTGAGTTTTGCGTTTGGTGGCCTCGTTGCCCGGAATCCAGCCTGCATCATACCGTTCTTGTTCTCCATCTTGATACACCTGCCCCGTGAAATCGTGAAGGATGTGATAGATATGAGGGGCGACCGGGCAATCGGCGCCCGGACCCTGCCTATAATCCTGGGTCCATTCCGGGCCTGTACCATCAGCGCATTATTGCTTGCATGCCTTTGTCTAGTACTACCCCTGCCCTATGTTCTGGGCATTCTTAACAGCAGTTATATTATAATCGTCCTCATTGCCGGCTACCCCGTACTGCTCTACGTTGTATGGCGATTACTCAGGAAACCCCCGATTGAACAGCTGCCCCTCATCAGCAACCTCATCAAAACGTCGATGGCCATCGGGCTCATCGCAATGATCGTATCATGATAGAAACGATTATCCTCGGCATTGTCCAGGGGCTCACCGAATTCCTACCCATTTCCAGCTCTGGACACCTGGCAGTACTGGAACGTATGTTCGGCATTTCTGAGCCCGTATCACTGGCGGTCTTTCTGCACTTTGGGACACTCATCGCAGTAGTAGTGTTTTTCTTCCAGCCCATTGCCGGTCTCACCAGGGGAGTTCTACACGGCAACCGGGAAAGCATTATGTACTGCATCAAGATCGCCCTAGGGACAATCCCCATCATCATCGCCGGGCTGCTTTTCGAATCCTGGGTCGGCCAAGCCTTCACGAACATGATGATCGTCAGTATTCTGCTTGGCATAACCGGCACCGTCGTCCTCGTGACCGGTATTGTTCAGCAAAGACAAAGAAGGGTAAATTTGCTCACCGCACTCCTTATCGGCATCGGCCAGATGTTCGCCATCCTTCCCGGGATTTCCAGATCGGGCATGACCATTTCCGTAGGGCTGTTTGCCGGCATCGAGCCCGAGCGCGCCTTTGAATTCTCCTTCCTGCTTTCAATACCCGCCGTGCTCGGAGCTAATGTCTACGAATTAACCAAGGTATCGAGCATCGGCAATGTACCCGAATTGATTATGGGTTTGATCTTTAGCTTCTTGGCCGGTCTCCTGGCGCTGAAGATCCTGCGTAGCATGGTATACCGTCACTTCTATCTGTTCGGACCATATTGTCTCATTATCAGTATCATAATACTACTCGTAATACGATGAAGAAGCTGATCATCACATCGTTCGTCCTCCTCATGCTCATGTCCGGGATGAGCAAGCAGCAACGCATCGGCAACCTGCTGTTGAGCGGAATTCCGGAAATCCCCGTTTCAATCGCGGACCGGCTGCATCCATACCAACATATCCGATCGGCGCGTTTCGTTGACTGGCTACCCGAAGGCAGCGGCATACTCATCAAGACCAGGTTCTCTGAGACGAGCCAGATACATGCGGTTGAAACACCAGGCGGCCAGCGCCGTCAGCTGACCTTCTTCAATGAGCCGATCGACGAATGCACGGTATGTCCCGACTTCAGCAAACCGGTGTTACTCTTCACCAAGGATTCGGCCGGGAATGAGCGAAATCAGATCTACAGGTACGACTATCGATCAGGCACGTACACACTTCTGACTGACGGCAAATCAAAATACAACAGTGTAGTATGGTCCAGAAAAGGCGACAAGTATGCTTTTCGCAGCAACCGGCGTGACCGCCGGGATTATGACGTATATCTTGGCAACCCGGGCAGTACGCCGAGTTTCAAGGCAATCCTAAAGCAAGGCGGATACTGGTATCCGGTTGAGTTCTCTCCCGATGACAAGAAACTGTTGGTCAAGAAATACATCTCGTCTGGTGAATCGTACTACTACATCCTGGATCTCAGAAGCAAGCAAATCAGAGCACTCGATGACGACACGACGGCCAAGGCGTACGGCACTGCACGCTGGGCGCCGGACATGATGGGTATCTACGTTGTCTCGGACAAATTCAGCATTTTCAAGCAGCTTCTCTACTTTGACCTACAGAAGAGGGATTTCCGTGTACTCAGCGAGCAAATACCCTGGGATATCATGGAGGTCGAGATCGCGCCTTCTGGAGACATGCTGGCCCTCACCAGTAATGAAGATGGCTATACCCGGCTATACCTGATGGACACAAAGACCGGCCAACTGAACCGCGTGAACCTGCCCGACGGACAGATATACGGGCTCAGTTTCAAACCCGGCGGGTCAGAACTGGCAATAACACTGAACACGCCGCAGCAACCCAGTGATGTCTACGTATTGAACCTGGAATCAAGAACCTCTATCCGGTGGACTCATAGTGAGTTAGGCGGGCTCGACGCATCCGCATTCACAGTGCCCCGGATGATACATTACCCGACCTTTGACAGCATCATGGGACAACCCAGGACTATTCCCGCCTATTACTATGAACCCGTGAAACATAAGCCGCCTTACCCGGTACTGATCGATTGCCACGGCGGTCCGGCAGTGCAGGAGAAACCGTACTTCTCGTACCTTTTCCAGTTTTATCTGAACGAACTAGGAATTGCCGTGATCGCACCCAATATTCGGGGATCAACGGGCTACGGCCGGGAATTCATGCTACTAGATGACGGTGAAAAGAGAGAAGATGCGGTCAAGGACATCGGCGCCTTACTTGACTGGATTGAATCACAGCCGCGGCTCGATGCGCGACGCATCGCGGTCAAGGGCGGTTCGTACGGCGGTTACATGGCACTCGCGTCCATGGTTCACTACAGCAGTCGGCTTTGTTGCGGCATAGATGAATGGGGCATAAGCCATTTCGTCACCTTCCTCGAGAATACGGGCAAGTACCGGCAGGACGTCCGGCGCGCCGAATATGGAGATGAACGAGACCCAGCGATGCGGGAACTACTCGATGCCATATCACCCCTGACCAATGCCCATGAGATCAAGAAACCGATGTTCATCGTACAGGGTTTGCACGATCCAAGGGTTCCTGCTTCTGAAGCCGAACAGATCACCGCGGCGATCCGTGAGAATGATGTCGACGTATGGTACTTGCTGGCCGAAGACGAAGGACACGGATTCGGCAAGAAATCAAACCGGAACGTATATCAGCAAATACTCATCCTGTTCCTTGAAAGATATCTGCTCGGAATGAACTAGAAGGCTCAGCCCTCTTGAGCCCCTTTTATTAGGAGGTCTTATGAAAGTATTGATAAGTTATTATTCCCGCACCGGTAACACGAAGAAGATGGCCGAAGCGATCGCCGAAGGGGTCCAGAAAGAAGATATTCCTTGTGATATCAGGGACGTCACCACGGTCAAGATCGATGATCTGCTCGGCTACGATGCCTTGATCTTTGGTTCACCAACCTACTACGGAGCAATGGTGTCGGAAATGAAAAAGTTGATCGATGACAGCGTAAAACATCACGGCAAACTGACCGGGAAGATCGGCGGTGCATTCTCTTCAAGCGGTATGATCGGCGGCGGCGGTGAAACCACGATCCTCAACATACTACAAGCATTCATGGTGCACGGTATGATCGTCACCGGCGATGCCGTTATCCAGCACTACGGACCGCTTGCCATCGGTGGACCCGATGAGGAGATCCATAGTATGTGTATCAAGTACGGGCAGAAGATTGCGGTGCTGGCCAAGAAGGTGTTCAGAGAGTAATTTATTACGGAAGAGAATCACGCGATACCAAATCCAAGGCAATTCGCACCATTCCCTTACTATTCACACTTCTAGTTATGACCAATTGTCTAATTGACTAATCAACGCTTCTCCCGCATACGCTCCACATATTTCTCCAGATCGTCGAGCACCCGTAGCACGGCAGCGTCCTTCACCCAGTAAACACGTCGTTTCGCCCTTGGTTCATAGCGGACAACGTCAATGTTCCGTAAGGTGCGCAGGGTGATGGAAACCGACGGGATGGACACCCCGACCGCGCTCGCCAGTTCGGACGGGGTTTTGCTCGACCTGCCTAATGCTCGCACGATCTGGTAGGCAGTCGGGTTGCCGAGGACTCGACACATGCGCGAGGCCCGGTATTGAGTTTCCGGCATCTTTCTCTTCATACGCCATTATATCTAATTTAATCATTTTGACAATTGTTTAATTGTAATAGGTACGCGCGGACATCCCTGCGCGCCTCCATTCGAAAAAAACACGTCATCACAAAACGAGCCCCGGCTTGACTCACACCTTTTTTTAGTTATAATAGGCCGGAGCAAACATGCCAAAAATGAAAGCCGTAGCAAAGACAAAACCCGCACCGGGTGCAGAGATAATCGATGTCGATATACCAGCGCCTGGACCCGACGCGGTGCTAGCTAAAGTCCTAGCTACCTCTATCTGTGGCACAGACCTGCACATCTTTCAATGGAACGACTGGGCGCAGAGCCGCATAAAGAGGATCCCGCAAATCATGGGCCACGAACTATGCGGCGAGATCGTGGAACTCGGCACCAATGTGAAGCATCTGAAAAAGGGCGACATCATCTCGGCGGAAACGCATATCGCCTGCGGGCACTGCTACCTCTGTCACACGGGCAATGCTCATATTTGCGTCAACGGCAGCATATTCGGCGTCGACATCGACGGCGTCTTTGCCGAATACGCCGTAGTTCCGGCAAGCAACGCATGGGTTCTCGACAAGAAAATCCCAAAAGACCACGCCTCGGTGATGGAGCCGCTGGGCAATGCCGTACATACGGTGCTGGCCGGCGAGATAACGGGCAATACAGTGCTGGTCACGGGCTGCGGTCCGATCGGATTGATGAGCATCGCCGTCTCACGGATTTGCGGCGCAACACAGATCTTTGCCACCGAGATAAACAGCTTCCGTATCGATCTCGCTCAGAAGGTTGGTGCCGATATCGTACTCAACCCGCAGCAGGACCGCGTGATGGATAATATCTTGAAGCACACTAACGGCCTGGGCGTTGATGTCGTGCTCGAGATGTCGGGCAACCCGTCGGCGATCAGGCAAGCATTCAAGGCATTGCGGCCCGGTGGCCGCTATTCGATTCTCGGCATACCGGATAAACCCATGGAGATCGACCTCGGCAAGGACATTGTATTCAAGTATGCTACAGTCCAGGGCATAAACGGCCGCTTGATGTTCTCAACCTGGCACAAAACGAGTCGGTTTTTGAGCTCGGGACGCCTTGACCTGGATCCAATCATCACGCATCGCTTTCCGCTGATTGAATTCGAGAAGGGTATGGAATTAATGGGCAGCGGCAATTGTGGGAAGATACTACTTTACCCTTGACTAGATCACGGGCATGGTGAAAGGATCAGGTATCGACATTCTCGCCACGGGTCGCTTCCGCAATTTGAAAAACAAAATCGCATTCATCAATAATGTTCTCACGCCGAAAGAGAAAAAAAGATCACTGGCGTATTTCCGTCGTGACCGCTTCTATGCGGCCATGTTTGCCGTGAAAGAGGCGATACTGAAATCACTCGGCTGCGGTCTTGGCCGCGGCTCTTTCTGGCATCACGTTGAACTCGACCAAGAAATGCTTCCAAGAATTTCCCGTTCGTTCATCCGTTTGGCGGTCGAACAACCAGTAGAAAAGGTTCACGTTTCTGTTGCCTGCACCAAGGATTATGTACTGAGCGTCGCCTTGGCAGAAACAGAAAAATCCCCCGCAGGAGGTGTTTAGATGACTAATATCGGTTCTTATGATGAAAAATACAAGAATTTCGATTGGAAGGTTTCCGCACAGGAACTGGAATATGGAAAAGACGGCAATTACAACATCGCATACTACTGCAGTGACCGTATCGTCGAAAAAGGGTTGGGTGAAAAGCCGGCACTTATCTGGCAGGGTTTTTCCGGAGCGGTGAAGAAATTCACTTATCAGGACATAAAGACCTATAGTAACAGCTTCGCACAACTCCTGTCGGATATTGGTCTGGTTCCTGGTGACCGCGTCTGCATATTCATGGACCGCATACCAGAATTATATATATCATTTCTGGGGATACTCAAAATGGGAGGGATCACGCAGCCCCTGTTCTCGGCTTTCGGTGAAGAAGCTCTTTTCACGCGGTTGGATGATGCACAAACCAAGGCGATCCTCACGACCAAGAAACACGTCGGCAAGGTACGCCGTATCCGTACTAAGTTGCCCGCCCTGGAAAAAGTCATCGTCGTCGATGCCGACCAGCAAAACCTCAAGGGCGATGAAATGGCTTTCGCAATGGACCAAGCACCAAAGGTAGATGATTTTCCGATATTCAAAGCCGCGGCAGAGACACCGTCTGTACTTCACTATACATCAGGCACAACGGGTAAACCAAAGGGCGCGATGCACGTTCACACATCCATCATTGCCCAATATATTACAGCAAAATGGGTGCTCGACATCAATGATGATGACATTTACTGGTGTACG
>JASFEK010000113.1:0-6387 GCA_050124875.1 Caldifarciminota bacterium
GAGCAGTTGCGCAGGAGCGTAATTCACTGCAGTCTCAACTGAAAAAGTTGGATTCACTCATCGAGCAGGAACCATCAAAGCAAGAGATGATTGATCTAACGCGTATTGATGATCTCCTCGAGCAAATGATTCAGAAAACTGTAACGAGTGTTATGGAGGAACGGGCGATTTCGGGTGGAGAAACAACAAAGAGATACAAGCTTATTTATCAAGACTGTCTTAGAGATACTTCTAAGAGCGAGAAGAATAAATTCCAGGTAGGCATTGCACAAATTGGTTTATCAACGGCAGGGGATATCATTCACGAATTTTATGAGGAGCGGGGACCTGGTCTTTTTGCGTTTCGAGAGGAGATTGTGGAAACGGTTCGCTCCAAGGTTAGGAAATTTGTGGAGGAGGCATCAGAGAAGGCGGTCGATGTGTTAATTTTCCCTGAGCTGACT
The DNA here is from genome assembly GCA_050124875.1 of Caldifarciminota bacterium. Taxonomy (GTDB): domain Bacteria; phylum Hydrothermota; class Tepidihabitantia; order SM23-42; family SM23-42; genus SM23-42. The sequence goes on from JASFEK010000113.1 coordinate 444, forward strand.
GTTGATCTCAATCATCGTGAGATTCTTGAAGACCTTATGGGCCTTGCGAAGACCCACAAGATGATGTTGATCCCCGGTTCCTACCATGATCATAAGAAAAAAGAAAACCTTGGCGTTGTCATTTCCCCAGGCGGTATCCTCTGGGAACAGGTAAAGCACATCCCGGCCATTATTCACTTTGAGGGAACCCGTTTGACTGAGGGCATAGTTGGACACACTTTCCCCAGGAAGACCATCATTTGCAGTACGGAATTTGGCAGAATCGCGATCGTCATTTGTCGTGACTTCCTGGATATGGATTTGAGGGTTGCCCTGAAGAACGCTGATCCACCGGTTGATCTCATTATCAACCCGGCCTTTACTCCGGTCACCGATGATTTCAAGGCCGCTCATTTTGACGCCCGGAGGTCGATCTATGCCTACTGTTTCTTTGCCAACGTTGCAGAATTTGGCGGGTCGCTTATCTATAGTCCGGAAAAGGAAAGCGTTATAAGGAATATCCCGGCCGGTGGCGAGGGTTTGATATACAAGGAAGTCGACCTCTTCAAGCTTCGTTCTGAACGGAAGAAGTGGGAAGAAGAACGGGCGAAAAGCAGGCCGTTTATACAGAGCACGCGATAGCAAGGCAATTTCGAATTTCGGATTGCGAATTGCGGAAACTCAAAAGCGTACCGGGAAATCAGAGGATCAGTAGGTAGAGTGTCAGGATAACAGAATATCAGTGTAAGAACAGAAAGTTCGAATTGCGCGAACTTTATGGGCATTGAATCATATTGGTCAAAGAATGAACATGGAATGTAGGAAATTGAGGATTCGGGTCTTTATGTCCGTATTGTCGCTGAGAGTACTACTCAGTATACTTCTATTGATGACTTCAGATATTAATGCATCGTATCGCTCCCAGATTAACCTTGATGCGTACGATACTTTTTCGCGCTTCATGTTTTATGAATCATACAAAGTGTATGCTACGCTGGCTAAGCAGATTGCTGAAGATTATGATATCGCAGATGATAGTGTGCTCGAACTTGCATTCGTCGCGCCCTATGTTTCCATCGAATTAGCGAAGTTAACAAACGCTTCATTTGATATTATTGTTGAGGATTCAGTCGAATTAGAGGTATGTGAACAGCGAATAGAAGAATCGGGTTTGCTATCCCGCTTTACACTACATCTGGGGCGGAGTGATTCATTGCCCTTCAGGGACGAGAGCTTTGATCTCGTGTTGGCCCGCGATGCCATGAGATTCTGGCATGATGACCCAGCTGTCTTCAGTGAGATCAACCGGGTCCTGAAGAAGGGGGCATTCGCATTTCTTGGCGGCGGTTTGGGACGTCAATTCTCAGGTGCTGAAGCAGAGCGAATTTGGAATATGGTGCAGGATTGGCGAAACCGGACCGATCATATACCATGGGCGACTACACTACCGTTTCCTGAAAATATCGAAACCGCTCTTATGGCTGCCGGGGTGGGCAATTATGAGGTTCTGACTGAAGGACATTGTACTTGCCGGACGTGGGTTGCCTGGAGTAAAGAAACTCCAGGTCGGTCTGTTACGTACGATATGAGCTACGTAAAATCGATGCAGGATTTACGGCAAGATATAGGTAAACCCGCAACCGACTTCACTCTTCGGGATGTTAGGGGTAATCTGGTCAAACTGTCGGATTTGCGGGGAGAGGTTGTCGTATTGGATTTCTGGTCAGTGTACTGCCGGTCATGTCTCAGGTTGATGAAACATCTTGAACCAATTCGCGAAAGATTTGAAAACAAAGGGTGCCGGTTCCTGACCGTCAATATCGATGATGAGTTGGCTACGCTTGAAGATTTTCTCAATGGAAATTCCATAGCGTACCCTGTACTCTACGACGATTGTGGGGTCGTCCGGGCATACAAAATCAGGGGCATCCCACATTTTGTAATGATTGATCGCGATGGCGTTATCGTTTCTCGTTTTATCGGCGGTACAGACGCTACAATAAAGCAAATAGAATCAGAGCTAATGAGGCTCACGGCAGAATAGAAAATACGTTTTCGAAAGAAGGAGTGTCAAAATGAAAACCGTAGTAGCGTTGAGCAGTCACTGGAAATTTGGTTGTATAATTCTCTTTGGATTCGTATTGTTACAGCCGGAGCTTCGTGGATGCGAACCAGGGCAGAGACCAGGCGGTCGATGCGCCACACACACATGGCATACTGCGATTTCACCCGAACCAAGGATTCTCTACCAGGGATGGGGCTATCCAAGGAGTCTGGAAGTGAGCAGCTATGATGCAGATTGTTATCCTTGGGTCAGCGGAAATGGAAAGTATTTGCTTTTCGCGTCGATAAATTTCAATGGACCGCCCCGTCCAGGGCATCTGGGGAACTGGGATATCTACCGCAGCGAGTGGGATACCCTCAATAATTGTTGGGGTTATGCCGAGAATATCGGCCCGCCGATAAATACCGGATTGGATGAACGCCGGCCCACCTGCAATGCGGTATGCGATACCTTGTACTTTCACCATATGGGGTTGAATGGTAATGCCGACATATACAGGTCAGTATTCATTGATAGTGTTTGGTCTGAACCGGAATCGCTTCTGTATCCGATAAACACACTGGCCAACGAAGAACATCCTGCTTTGTCCGCAGATGGCATGCGTTTATATTTCACCTCGGATCGTCCTGAGGGATATGGCGGCAAGGATATCTGGGTGGCTTACTGGAATGGGAGTTCGTGGGATTCAGTTGCGAACATCGGAACGCCGGTAAATACACTTGATGAGGAAACAAGACCTTTTGAAAGCTATGATGGCCAGAGGCTCTATTTCACGAACCAGCATGGAGGACCGCGCGTTGAGGGAAGCTATGGCGGCGCTGGAGATATATATATCTCAGGGTGGACCGGGACAGGATGGGGAGCGGTCAGCCTGGTTGCCGCGCCAGTAAATAATGACCTCTTAGCGTGTTCTCCGTATGAAACACCTGATGGTAATGAGATATATTTCGGGTCTGAATCCTGGGAAGGCGCGCGGGGTGATGAGGATATCTGGGTTGCCAAGAAGAATACGCTGTTCCCGCCCGATACCACGTATGGTTATGGCAATTGGGTGAAGACTAGTGAACTGACTGGTGCCGTGTACGTTTACGATTTGTTGGAAGATGCAGGCGGGACCATTTACGCGGCAACCGCGTGTGCGGATACCGCACCAATGGGTAAGGTCTTCAAGACGACCGATGGTGGGACGACATGGAATCCTTGTGCTGGATTTCCACAAGGGACTATGGTCACCTATTCGTTACTGATCGATAACGATACGATCTATGCCGCGACATATCCGCATGGCGATGTATTTAAATCCATAGACGGAGGCAATTCCTGGACACCTACGGCAGAGTTGCCGGGTGTGACTGCGGTACGTGGAATGGAATGCTTGCAGAACGGCGATATCCTTGTCGGCACCTCGCCGTACAATATGCAGATGCGTAACAGAATATTCAGGACGACTGATAAGGGATTATCGTGGACCGTGACTGCTGCGTTGCAAAATGTAAATCCGTGTAAGACTATCTACCAGACAGCCAATGGCGCAGTGTTTACTGGTGGCTGGGGTATCGACAGTGACGTAATAATATACCGTTCGACCGATAACGGACTGAACTGGGATAGTATAACCGTTGTCGCCGAACCGCAGTGTGAATGGAGCGTGGATGCATTCTTCGAGGCGAGTCCCGGATCCCTGTATGTTTCGGGCTGGCATCCAGCTCTGCGTGTGGGTGAGGGCGGAGGGTTCGTATACTTATCCACGGACAATGGCCTGACCTGGAATATGTGTTCTAAGGTTATTCGCGGGGACAGTTCTCACAATTGCCGTGTGTATGACATGGTTGATGACGCATACGGTCGCTTATATATTGGCATGCAGCCAGCATACGATTCGGTTGTGTACAGGACGACCGATGGCGGAACCACGTGGCAATCAACCGGCGGGCTGGACGGTGCGTTTGAATGCTTGTGTCTACTCAGAGCTTCGGACGGCACGATCTATGCCGGCACGACGCCGAATGGTGATGTGTTTAAATTCAGTCCAACAGCAGTAAGAGAAAGCAGAACAAAAACCCATGGCTTTATTGATCTGGAGGTTTACCCGAATCCCTGTATCGGTTTTGCCAGCATTCGTTTTTCTCTACCATCAAGTTCCCAAGCAACACTCTCGATATTTGATGCGAGTGGGAGGAAGATGAATGCCATTATGAACGGTAAACGAGCGGCCGGGCAATACCGTATTGGTTGGAATCTACAGACTGGGTCGGGCGATGTTTTGCCTGATGGTGTATATTTCTGTCAGTTGAAAACTGAGAGTGAAGTGCGTATCTGCAAGATAGTTGTAATCAAGAATTAGACTAGTATCAGGCGTAAGCGGACTTGGCAGAGGGTATTTTTACATTAGAACCTAATTTCGAACTTCGGAAGCAAGAACGTAATAGTCTCTGAGTCACTCGCATTTGCATTGGGCGTAGAGCGTATGGCGTGAAGCGTTGAGCGTTTGATTCCCCCTCACCCTTGCCCTCTCCTACGGTGAAGAGAAGGAAGTTGTTCAGTTGAGATTGCTTCGTCATTTCATTCCTCGCAATGACGGTGGGAGTTAGCGGTGGTGGGGTTGTTGGTCTGGATTCCCCGGTTGAACCGGAGAATGACCATGCGTAGGTCGATGTTACAGATTAAGACAGATTAAACCTTTTGATGACAGCGTACGGCATAGTGCGTTGCGCGTTTCGAAGTTGACAAAAGCTACACCAGCGAATAGAATGTAACATGAACAAATTGAAGAAAACGGCCGATGAATTGTTGGCGTTAGCGGATGTAAAGATCAATGGTGGGAATCCCTGGGATATGCAAATTCATAACGATGATTTCTATCGCAGGGTCTTGTCGCAGGGTTCGCTCGGGCTCGGCGAGTCTTACATGGACGGGTGGTGGGACTGCGAAGAGCTTGATCAATTCTTCTACCGCATTGTCCGCGCAGACCTGGAGAGCAAGGTTAGGGGCAATTGGAAATTGCTCCTGAAAGCGTTCTGGGCGCGGGTTTATAATCTGCAATCAAAAGGTAGGGCGTTTCAAATTGGCGAGCGGCATTATGATCTGGGTAATGACTTATTCATAAATATGCTTGATAAACGGCTAGTATATAGCTGCGGCTACTGGAAAAATGCGCGCACTTTGGATCAGGCTCAAGAGAACAAGCTCAACCTGATATGCCAGAAAATAGGATTGAAGCGCGGTATGAAAGTGCTTGATATTGGCTGTGGCTGGGGAAGTTTTGTCAAATATGCGGCTGAGAAGTATGGTGCCAGTGTTGTTGGGATTACTGTATCCAGAGAGCAGGTAGCACTAGCAGGAGATTCGTGCAAAGGGCTACCGGTTCAGATAAGACTTCAGGATTATAGAGATCTCGATGAGACTTTTGACCATGTCGTATCAGTAGGTATGTTCGAGCATGTTGGCTATAAGAACTATCAGGCATTCATGAAATGTGTTCATAAATGCTTAAAGGATGATGGTTTGTTCTTATTGCACACGATAGGCAATAACACATCAGTGAAAGCTCCTGAGCCGTGGACGCATAAGTATATTTTCCCAAATGGCCTGCTTCCGTCAATTAAGCAGATCGGGGCGGCGATTGAAGGATTGTTCATCATGGAAGACTGGCATAATTTCAGTGCTGATTACGATAAGACGCTTATGGCCTGGCACCGCAATTTTATGAAGAGTTGGGATAAGATCAAAAACAATTACGATGAGCGATTCTATCGAATGTGGAGGTATTTCTTACTGTCGAATGCAGGGGCATTTCGGGCGAGGAAGAATCAATTGTGGCAAGTTATACTGTCCAAGCGTGGTGTTGAGGGAGGACATATATCGATACGATGACTTGTTCTTGTAGTCATTGTGTCACTA
>JASFEK010000114.1:0-6369 GCA_050124875.1 Caldifarciminota bacterium
ACCAATGATGCTGGCTGAATTCAACGCGGCGATGAATGATGATTTGAATACTTCGAAGGCCTTGGGTGTGATATACGAATTGATCAAGAAGGGTAATGAAGCGGATAGCATTGCAATCGCATCTAGCGTGCAGTACTACTGTTCGCTCCTGGGATTTGCAGCCAAGAAACAGGTTTCCGCCGTACCGCATAGAGAAGTAATGCAGATATTGATGGATGTACAGAAAAAACTCCAGGGTGAAAGCCGGAATGATCTGCTGCAGTACTTGAAATCAGATTTCTTTGATCGGATCATTACCATAAAACACACGGATCAATGGTATACCGGTGTTGTGAACGTTCTCTTGGATCTGAGGAATCGTTTCAGAAAAGAGAAGAATTATGAATTTGCCGATTACATCAGAGAAAGACTTCTGGAAAACAATATCATCATTGACGATCAGGGGATAGACAAGAGCACCTTCCGTACGGAGGTCAGGTGATACAGGCCACTCAGATCAGACGCGGCATGGTCGTAAAAATGGGCGATGTGCCGCATATTGTTTTGAATGTTATGCATATAACACCCGGTAATAAGCGAGGCATGATCATATGTGGTTTGAGGAATTTACAGACTGGTATGTCCACTGAGAAGCGGTTCCGCTCGAGCGATCGGATTGAGGAGGCGGATATCGAGCAGGTGGAAATGGAGTATATTTATTTTGCGGACAATAAATACTATTTCATGAACCTTGACGACTTCGAGCAGTTGCCGTTGGATGCCGAAATAATCGGTGAGGAAGTGAAGTATCTGAAACCCAACGTACGGGTCAAGGTCGAATTCTATGAAGGCAAGCCGTTCGGCGTTATCCTGCCGAAGTACGTGAACCTTAAAGTGCTTGAGACCCAAGCCTATATGAAAGATGCGACGGCCCAGGCACAATCCAAACCGGCCAAACTGGAAGGCGGGCATCTCTGCCAGGTTCCACCCTTTGTCGCCGTGGGTGATGTGATCAAGGTGAGTACAGACACAGGAGAATATATTGAGCGGGTCTGATATGAGCAAGTCATCCTGCGCTTTCCTGCCGTGAGGAGGTCTTATGGCGGATGAGATACATGAGGAAGTAAGGAAGATCGCCGAGAAAATCCCTGGTTGTCGCTACGTTAGTGTTGTTGGTTATGACGGTATTCCGATTGCCCAACATGTCGTTGATGCCCATTACGATATAAACGCCTTCGATGCTGAGATATCATCGATCATGCTTGTATCACGGGAAGTAAGAGAGAATTTGGCGTTGAGTGAAGAGCGCGAACTCATCTGGTTGACTGAAGATAGTTTTTTCATTATGCACCCGGTCGGCGTGGATTTTTTCGTATATGCGTGCCTTAAGGCAGCGGGTTCCAACCCCGGCGCGGCGCGTATTGCCTTAAACAAGGCAAAGCAGAAAATACGTAATCTGGTTTATCATTAATAATTAATCTGAGGACAGATCCTCAGACAGAAACAGAAGCTCTAATTGCCCCCCATGGCAGTAGCCTGGCTTTGGCCAGGCTTTTTTGTTGCGCTATTGCTGGTCATTGATTTCTCAATAACGTACGTTTTTCTATTTAGGAGGAAGCGATTAGAAATCTAGCAATGCACATACTGTTGTCGGCCGTGTTAGGCATAATACTGCAAGCAATGATCAATATTCCCTTGCTGTATTATCTGCCGTTTGCACTCCTTGGTGGTATGCTCGCGATGTGGAAGCGTAGGTTCCTCTTACTGACCGTTGCCGTGCTGTCCGCAGCTAATCTGGAATTACAGCAGAGCAGTGAAGCATCGGTGGTTGATCGCAATATGACCTTTTCCGGGGTTGTGATTGGAGAGACGCATTACGAAAACTATACCAAGCTCTTCATCCGCATCGACCATGTGTTGCTTGACAAAGGGGCGGTAGAGCACCCATTATTCGTGGAATACTACGCGTACGAGCGCGGTATTTTTCTTGGTAAGCGGCTCGTAGTAAAGGGGTACATCAAACAATCGCGCAGTACCTACCGGATGAGCGTTTTGACCGGCAGGATAATTTCCTCATCAATTCCCCGGCAGTTCTTTGGCACGGTATTCCATCCGCTCAGGCAGTATGTTGATGACCTGCTCAAAAAGACGTTTCGTCATGACCAATATACGATCGCGAGCGGTCTTATCCTGGGCGGAAGTGGAAGAATGGGCAAGGAGCTGAAAGACGTATTCGGCCGTGCCGGTGTGTTGCATATCCTGGCAGTGTCTGGATTACACGTCGGATTCGTCGCTCTGTTCTTTGGGCTCCTGCTGTTCCTCTTGCCACTCGATTACCGCCTGAAATTCATCGTGGTCATGCTTGGACTCTTCGTGTATGCGGGGGTCACTGGATTCCGCCCCAGTGTCTGTCGGGCCGCAAGCATGGCCTTTCTCTTCGGGTTGGCGTCGGTGTTGCAGCGTAATGTCAATCACATCCATGTCTTGAATATTACCGCATTGGCTTTCTTGACCGTGCGGCCGGTATTGATTTTCGAAGTGGGGACTCAGTTATCATTCGCGGCTGTTTATGGAATACTCTTCATGTATCCTAAACTCGATGCCGTGATCAAGAAAAGAATTCGCATGCGTGGTGTGAGGCTTGTTGCCAGGCCAATGGCCGTTTCCCTTTCTGCTCAAATCTTCGTTGCGCCGCTGCTGATACATTACTTCCACCGGCTACCCGTATATGCGGTTCTGGCTAATCTCCTGGTCGTGCCGATTGCCGCCGCTATCATATTTCTGCTTTTTGCTTGTTTTGGGATCGGACTGTTGTGGTACGGCCTGGTTGAGTACATCTCGTTGCCGGTCAGTTGTCTGATCAATATCCTCGTCGCAGTGTCTGGATTCTTTGCCCGGCTACCATTTTCGACCATCAAGATCATTGTATCCCCGCTCCTCGTTTTTCCGCTCTATCTAATGGTGGGAATGAGAATGAGAAGGTTCGTTCCTTGGGTATTGATTGTAGTAGCCAGTGTTTTCTCCATTGCGGGATCATGCGATTGCCTTACTGTTTGTACGGTTGCCAAGGGCATGCTCATCATTACGCCCAGCCGTGAGAGCGTTCTGATATGTGTGCAGAGAACCAGTGCGCAGCAGATATGCTTGGAAAAAAGCGGTATTGATGAGCTTGATTACCTGATGGCACCGTCGCCTTGCTACCCGGTGAAGAGCGCATTCATCTCATTGCCCGGGCAAATGTGTTACAAACAGTACCGGTTGGGTGATCTGGAAGTTCGGTTATCAAAGGATATTGTGCTCAGGTTTCGAGAAACAGAAATTGCCTGTGCTCTATCTGACCTCCGACGTACGGGTGAAAGAGGAGAATATACCTTTTGGCTGTCCAATGGGAAACAGCAGTGTGTTCTGCGCGGTTCACAATATTGCACGGTTTTTGAGCAGATGATCTTTGATGCACAGATCGTTCTTGCCCGGTTGAAGATGCTGATATAGTAAGGTTTAGTTCAGGCTACCTACGGTTTTTTCAACGGCTTCCAGTATTACGCAGGACTTCACGAGTTCCTTCATCTTGTTGTGATCGTCATACAGGGGCCGGTCTTCATCGAGATGTGCAACGTGTTCACGTATTACTTGTTTCGCCATCGTGACGCCCTTGCCCGGTTTGAAATCACGGAAATCCAGTGCCTGTGCCGCAGCCATGAACTCGATACCCAGGATTCCATAGGCGTTATCCAGGATCTGTTGATTCTTCAATGCCGTGTTCATACCCATGGATACAAAATCTTCCTGGTCGGCTGCCGCGGGGATCGACATTGTGGAGGCCGGTGCCGAGAGAATGCGTTGCTCAACAATGAGTGTGTCCGCCGTGTACTGACTCAGCATCAACCCGGAGAACATGCCCGCGCCCTTGGTGAGGAATGCCGGTAAGCCAACGCTCAGGTTCGGATTGGTCATCCGGTTGAGGCGTCTTTCCGAAAGCACGCAGACCATGGTCACGGCGGCGCCGATCATGTCCATGGGCAAGGATATGGGTGTGCCCTGGAAATTTGCGCCGGTGATAGTCAGGTTGTGTTCCGGGAAGAATACCGGATTATCGCCGCAGCCGTTGAGTTCGATCTCGACCTGCTGCCGGGCATACGCTAATGCATCATGCGCCGCGCCGATTACCTGAGGCGAGGACCGCATTGAGTATGCATCCTGGACCTTCATCTTGTGTTTGCCCGCCAGGAGTTCACTACCTTCGATACATTTCATGATCGCACGCGCCGATCGTACGGCGCCGGTAAAACCGCGGGCCTGATGCAAGCGCGTGTCATAGGGTTTCATGTTGGCAAGCAGCGCTTCGAGGGTCATGGCGCAGGCAATCTCGGCCTGCCGGAGCCAGCGGTCGATGTCGAATATCTGCAGGGCACTGATCGCCGTTATCAAGTTGGAGCCGTTGATGCAGGATAGCCCGTCGCGCGCCTGCAGACCAGGGATCTCGATACCTGCCTTTTCCATGGCGACCCGGCCGGGCAGACGTTCGTCCTTGTAGAATGCTTCGCCTTCACCCATGAGGAGTAGCGCGATTTGCGACATCGGGGCTAGATCCCCACAGGCGCCGACCGAACCCTTTTGACATACAACCGGCGTTACCCCTTTGTTCAACATTTCGACATAGGTCATTGGGATTTCCGGCCGGCAGCCGGATTTTCCTTTGGCCATCACGTTTATCCGACCCGCCATTGCGCCCCGTACGTGTTCGATGGGCGCTGGGTCTCCAATGCCCGCCGCATGATTGTAGATCAGATATTTCTGAAATTGCTTCACCTGCTCATCACTGAGTATTACTTCGGACAATTCGCCGATGCCCGTATTAATGCCGTACATTATCTCACGGGCTTTGATCTTCTCCTCGAGCATGGTGCGGCATTCTTTGATCTTTTCGATTGTTCCCGGTGTGATCTCGACCTGCCTATTATGCCGGGCGACCTCGACAAGTTTCTCGATCGTCAAATGCTCACCATCTAACACAATTGCCATAAGCTCTCCTTTTTGCCCGAATTATGAAGCGAATGTAAAGCGTTCTTTTTCATTCAAGAATAACGAATACTAATCAAATTCACGAAAAAGTCAACGACCTTACCTGTCTGGGTTTATGTGGTCCATGGTCTATCATATCAGGTATTACCAGAGCGACAGCGCCACAGGAAAGTGAGTTGGATATGTTTGGTCTAAGATCAGTTTAGCGGTCCAGCGCTTGACGTGAATTCTTCCATTACTATACTCTTTTGTGCGCTGTACCCTGTGCAAGAACGAAGTGATAATCTCGAAGAGCATGCCGTATTGTCCGGATTGCATACGTGATAGGTTTCAGGAGATACAAAACGACATTCTGGAGCTCCATGGAACGACTAGAAAGCCGTATGGGCTGCCCGGTAGGATACCGGCTCATGCTAGTGGTATAGATTGTAGGCTCTGTATTAACAGATGTAGGATTGCCAAAGGCGGGTATGGCTACTGTGGTGTGCGGCAGAATTTAGAAGGTAGAATTTCCGGGTCAGATAAAGAGTGGGCATATGTCGACTGGTACCATGATCCCCTGCCAACCAATTGTGTGGCTGATTGGGTATGCAGGGGCAGTAATGATCTTGGTTATACAAACCTGGCCGTCTTCTATGAAGCATGTACATTCAATTGCCTTTTCTGCCAGAACTGGCATTTTCGTGAGCGTAAGAACCGGGCAACGGTTCAGGATTTGATCAGGGCGGCTGACGCGACGACCGGGTGCGTCTGTTTTTTTGGTGGTGACCCGGCCCCGTCTGCAATACACAACCTCGAAGTCGCCACGCGGCTTCAGCAAAGAGAGAGAAAAATCAGGATCTGCTGGGAGTCCAACGGATCGACCGCTCCGGGGTACATGAAGAAATGGGCAGATTGCGCGCTGGCGAGCGACGGTTGTGTCAAAATCGATTTCAAGACGTTCAGCGAAAACCTGAATATCGCGCTTTGCGGAACATCGAATACGAATACCAAGGAGAATATCAAACTGGTAGCTCAGTATATGGAGCAGAGGGAGAAGCCGCCAGTGCTTACCGTGAGTACACTCTTGATACCGGGCTATATCGATGAGGCCGAACTAAATGCGATGGCTGAATTCATCAGTTCGATCAATCAAGACATCCCATGGTCGTTCCTTGGATTCTATCCGCATTTCCGGTTTGAGGATATGCCTTGTACATCACGCGCGCAGGCCGATATGGCCTTGCGTATTGCCGAGGATCACGGGATTAGAAACACACACCTGGGCAATATTCATCTTCTGCGATGATACATTTTTGTGTAAAATGTGCAAATTGCTATGCCTGTCCCCATTGGATGATCAAGCCCTCCCGTCATTGCGAGGAGTCC
>JASFEK010000115.1:0-6308 GCA_050124875.1 Caldifarciminota bacterium
GTGCTGGTTCATTGACCGGGGATAGTTCTACTCTCGTATTTGACGTGATAAGACCGGCGGGCACCATGACCAGCCTCGAGGCCTACTTGAATGCCGTCGACATAAAGTACGAAAGGCGCGCGATCTTGGACGCGCCATTCAATGCGTTTTTCCCGTCGCCAGAGGATTATTCGATACAGTGCAGTGAGGCTGATGCCCAGACATTCGTCTTTGACATCACTGAGCTGAACGCACCAAAGATGTTCACTAATCAGACCATCAGCGGTGGTATTATGCAACTATCCAGTTCGGCTGATTCATTCCAAATGCTATATTTCACCAAGCTGTCTTTGTCTAAGCCGGCCGAGTTGAAACCATCCAGTCCGGGCAGGCTGCGCACCCAGGGTGATGGCTGCGAATACGTGGTGATCGCGCATGAGGATTTCTATCACGCGATAATGCCGTTGGTTGAGTACCGCAGCCGTGACTACCTGACAAAACTCGTCCAGGTGGACGACATCTATGATGATTTTTCCTTTGGTAAGTATGACCCCTTGGCCATAAAGCACTTCTTGTATTATACGATGCAAAACTGGTCACCATATCCGAAATATGTTCTGTTGGTTGGTGATGCAACATACGATTATAAGAATAATCTCGGTAAAGACAATCCGCCTAACTTCGTGCCGATGTATGAATATGGTACGTATCTTTCCGGCAGTCCGGTATTCTCCAGGAATCTGTTGTACGAAGGAGAGTACGTCAACTTCGGGCAGGGCGAAGCCATGTGTCTAGGCCGGATCACAGTACGGAACCGGCAGGAGGTGAGAGACTATATTGACAAACTCATCACCTATGAGACCGGCGATATCGTCGGACCCTGGGCCAAGCGCGTGATCCTGTCGGCGGATGATGAATACGCTTACGGTTTTGAACACCCCACGCTGCATACCGGAGCATGCGAGCGCAATAACAACTATATACCTGATTCACTGTATGATATCGTGAAGATATACATGATCAGCTATCCGCCTCTGGGTGCGGGAACAGCCGAGAAGGGCAACGCCCGTGAAATCTTCATACGGGAATTCAACAAGGGTGCGCTGCTGGGTCTGTTCTACGGTCATGGCAATACACATCAGCTTGCTCACGAGGTGCTGTTTCTAAGTCCGTACATGGGCCGGATCAGTAATGGCCGGCGTACACCATTCTTCTATTTTGGATCGTGCAATGTGGGGCGGTTCAATGATTCAGATTATGAATGCCTGGGTGAGGAATTCGTGCGCGCCACCGATGGTGCGATCGGGACGATCGCGGCGACCGCAGGAACTTCACCCACGACGAACGAATCGATCGGGCAACGGCTCAGCTTGAACATAACCAACCCTGATACGGCGTTGACTATGGGCGAGTGCAGTGTCATTGCGCGTGAAGGTTACTGGTTTGAGCAGTATTTGCTGATCGGCGACCCAGCAACGAAATTCAGAAAGATCTATGATCAGATGTACCTGAACAGATCCCCTGATTCGTTGCGCCCCCTCGAGCGAATGAATGTCGTCGCCGACAACGACCGTTATCATTTAAAGGCTTTTGTGCGCGACACCACGCATATAGAGAAATTTGATGCCAGCACCGCGGATAAGATAAGCAGCTATGTATACCGTTTGGTGCAGGTGGGTAATAATTCCTGGGTACCTTATGGGTACCGCATTGACGGCAAAGAGATCTACACGGGGTACTGGGAAGGCGATACGGCGAAGATCATTGCGCCGCGTGTCACCACGACAAACCTGCCGATCATCAAGTTGAGTAGTATCGATGATGATCAAAGCGGCATGTATGATTCGATAAGGGTGTACGGTACCGCAGTGCCGGTTACCGACAATACCGGACCCGAGGTTTCTTTGTATGAAGGGGGGCGATTGCTCAGGGATAATGATTGGGTAGATAAGGAATTCACGCTGACCGGTCGTATCACCGACAGCAGCGGTGTTAACCTGCTCTACTCAGTCGAAAGCACGAACGGTTTTTATCTATATGTTAATAGCCAGCTCGATAACAAGATCGACTTGCGGGATTATTTCTATTACGTGAAGAATTCCTTCACGAGTGGTGAGTTCAACGTACCCATTGATCTACCCGAATCGGTTGATACGATAACCGTGAACGTTGTCGACAACAATTTTAATCAAACCGTTACGCGCCTCGTACTCAACACGGAGCTGTTTGGACAGGTGGCGATCGAGGATTTCTTGATCTATCCAAATCCGTTGCGCACCGAGGATGGTTTGTGGTTCACATTCGACCTCACCAGGTCGGGTCTAGTGCAATTGAAGATCTTCACGATTGCCGGCCGCTTGATCAAATCAATCGACAACGTATCAGCGGTCAGTGGATACAATCAGATATACTGGGACGGGCGCGACAATGCCCGGGATGAGATCAGTAACGGTGTCTATATTGTAAAGGCGTATGTTGAGGCGGACAACTCTCGGGCTGAAGCAGTTGAGAAGTTCATAATTGCACGATAATCTGGAGGAGTGATTATGCCGAACATATTCGATAAGATTGAACAAAACACGAAGATTGCCAAGGTCACCCTGCAAAACGTCACTGACCGTCAGGGCGTTGCCGCAGAGATATTCAGCGCACTGGGTGAGCACGGGTTGAATGTCGAACTTATCTCAACCAGTTCGGCGGGACGGGGACGGGCCGATATTTCGTTTGCCGTACTTGAAGCCGATCTGAGTGACGTCGTGAAACTGCTGGACACGATCAAGGGCAATTTCGGCGCACAGGATATCGCCGTGGACCAGGACCGAGCCTTGATCACGATCTACGGCAGTAAGCTAGCGACCACGCCCGGCGTTGCAGGCAAGATATTCAAGGTGTTGTCCGAAAACGCGATCAACATCGATATGATTAGTGCTTCGTTGACCGTACTCAGTCTGGTGGTTGATGAGAGCAAGATAACGAGCGCAGTGGAGGCAATAGAAAAAGAATTCCCGTCATGATGCGGGAAACATTAAGGAGGCCGGAATGAGGGTTTTCAAGTATATTGCATTGATCGGCGCGGTTGTGGCGATATTCTTGGGTGTCGTATGCCGGATCTTTACCGGCAACAATATTCTATTCGGTCTTGGAGGGATTACCTACTTGAGACTCACCGTGGTCATGTTGCTGTTCGCATTGACCTTCCACTTCCTCTTACCAGGGAACTAACTCGGAAGCAGCAAGGGTTTTTTGCCGGTCCAGTCTATTGATCGGTCTTAGGAGCCCGGGTATTTTCCTCGATGGCCAGAATCACCAGTATCAAGTCGGCACCAGCAAGTAAGCTTATGAACCAGATGGCACCGATGATCAATATGTAGAAGGCGATGCCAACTGCACCGAAGGGACCGAAAGCACCCACCCCACTGTAGCGCCCACCGAATTGAGCAAGCGCCGCGCCGCCGACAAGCATGGCGATGAAACCAATCACGGTCAAGGCGGCAATCACCCAGGCGATGATCTTTAATATCACTGAAACCGTTCTAAGGGTTCTGAACTTCGTTTCCATATTGCCTCCTTATCTCTTGATTATAACAGGGCCGCCGGGAAAGTCAATCGGTTTCGTTTATTACGGTGCCGTTGCGGTAGAAGATAAATGATTCACCCTTGCGGAGTACCTCGGACGCGCCTAAGTCTCGAGCCTTGAGTCTTATCCGCGAAAGGGTGAATAGATGTTCCACCTGTTCGGGATACTGACCAAAACGATCAACGATCTCGGCCTTTATCGATGCGAGCTCATGGCCCGATTCGACCTCGAGCAATCTCTTGTAAAGAGCGGTTCTTTCGTAGGCACTCGCAACATATTCGCTGGGGAAATAGGCATCAAGCTTGAGATCAAGAACAGGTTCATGAGACACGGTCTTGCCCTGCATTTCACCCACTGATTCGCTTAGGAGTCTTATGTAGTGATGATAACCAATGGAGTTGACGTGTCCTGATTGTTCCCTGCCGAGTAGATTACCGACGCCTCGTATTTCCATATCCCGGAGTGCGAGTCGGAATCCAGAGCCCAGTGATGTGTATGAAGCCAAGGCGCCCAGGCGCTTTTGCGCCTCGTTGGTCATGTGACGCCGCAATGGCACAATGAAGTATGCGTAACCCTGCGCTTCCCCGCGGCCGACCCGGCCGCGCAGTTGGTGCAGATCAGCTAGTCCGAATTTGTGCGCCTGATCAACGATGATCGTGTTGACACGCGGCATGTCGAGTCCTGATTCAACGATGGCGGTGGATAGTAGCATATCGTATTCTCCTTCGATGAATTGGACCATTCGCTTTGCGGTGATGTCCTCGCGCATCTGTCCGTGCAGAAGGCAGACCCGAAGATCAGGAAGTACTTTCAGGATTCGAGTTCGGATCGTTTCAATCGTTTGTATGCGGTTGTGCACAAAGAAAACCTGACCGCCCCTTTCGATCTCGTGGTTCACGGTCTCTTCTATCATATCTTCGTCGAAACTGATGACGCTGGTCATGATGTCCTTGCGACCCGGGGGCGGGGTGTGGATGTTGGAAATATTCTTGATCCCGGTGAGGGCCATGTACAAGGTGCGGGGGATCGGTGTCGCGGATAGATATATGACGTCGATACCCGGTTTCAGTTTCTTTATCCTCTCCTTTTGGGCGACACCAAATCTCTGTTCTTCATCAATGATCAGTAGCCCCAGATCCTTGAACTTGACGTCGGGCTGCAGGAGACGGTGCGTACCGATGAGTATGTCGATCTTCCCGGCGGCCGCGTGTTCGATGATCTCCTTGAGTTCATGTTTCTTGCGGAACCTTGATATCATGTCGACAATCACCGGGAATGGCTTGAGGCGGTCCTTGAATGTATTGAAATGCTGGAACGCGAGCAGGGTTGTAGGGCAAAGCAACATGGTCTGCTTGCCGTCCAGGGCGGCTTTGAACGCCACGCGCAACGCGATTTCGGTCTTGCCGTATCCTACATCCCCGCAGATCAGGCGTTCACAAGGCTTTGGGGATTCCATGTCTTTCTTCACGTCGTTGATGGCCGCCCACTGGTCTTTTGTTTCTTCATAGGGAAAAGTGGCTTCCAATGCCCGCATCTCGGGTGTGTCCCGGGAGAACATGAAACCCGGTTCCTGCATGCGCTGAGCATAGAGCTTGAGCAATTCCAGGGCCAGTCTTTCCGTCGCCTTCTTGATACGCCTCTTGGTGCGCAGCCATACTTCTCCGCCCAGGCGGGAGAGGCGCGGTGGCCGGTCATCAGTGGCGACAAACCGTTCGAGCAGGTTCAACCGTTCGATTGGCAGATAGAGCTTGTCCTTACCCGCATAGGCGATTTGCAGGCATTCGATCTTCTTGCCCTCAAGATCGATGAGCGATAGGCCTTTGTACTGGCCTATGCCATAATCGGTGTGCACGACATAGTCGTCTTCCTTGAAGCCCATTAGGTCATCTACGAACGGACCCTTGTAGGTCATGCGCCGGCGCCGAATCTTGCCGAAGATCTCGTTTTCCGTGAGGTAGTTTATGCGCTGAGTCGTGTCGGTGAAACCTGATTCCAGGGGCAGGTTATGGATTTCGACTTCACCCAACAGCGAATGCAACTTGCGCGCCAATGAGCGGGAAACCAGGAACTTGTATCTGTATTCTTGCTTGTTGATCTCCTCGATAAGGGCGCGGAAGTCACCGAAGTAGATGCGTGGGGCCGTGAAGTGATACTGGATGTCGCCCTGCTCGCGCAGGAAGATCGTGGGCATGCGCAGTTGCTTGTCGGTTTCGGTGACCACGATGTAGTCCTCATCTATCGTCTCCTCAAGCGTGCCGGGTGTTTGATCGGTCAGCGCTAACCTAAGCGTAGCCCGGTCAACATTTTCAATCGATCTTTGGGTTTGGGTATCGAACTTGCGGATTGAGAATATCCTGTCTCCGTAAAGCTCGATCCTGATCGGTGAGGCATTGGCTTCATATATGTCGATGATGCCGCCGCGTGTTGCATATTCATTCTCTTCTTCGACGTTTTCCTCTCTAGTGTACCCGGTTTTTTCCAGACGAGCGAGCAGTCCATCCCTATCAATCTCTTGTTGAACCTTGAGTGTCTCAGTAGCGAGCCGGGTGACCTCTTGGGAGAGCATGGTATCTGCTATCACCACGATTCTTGATGGCAGATGCCAGGGATGTTCTTCATTGGTGAGTGACACATCGCTGCCCATCTTCTTCAGTTCGCGCCAGTATCGCTTCTCATGTTCCGCTTCACATATCAGTAGAACCGGTCTTTGTCTTGCTAGTTCACGGATGAGCAGGGTTTTTGCTGAACCATA
>JASFEK010000116.1:0-6245 GCA_050124875.1 Caldifarciminota bacterium
CGGCTCTCCCGGCGCAACATAATTCGCCGGATCCCGACGCGGCCGCACACTGTCACCACTCAAACCACTCTCAAACCAGATCGCAGTCGGATAAATACCCAGGCTGTCCTCGGTCTTCACAAAGTTGTAATCGAACGAGGTCACGGCATAGTAATACGGCAAACCATTGCGCACATCATCGTCGGTGAAGATATGGGAAATCCCCGTATCCTCCGCCCGCAAGCGGATCGAATCCGGCTGCGCCGTATCCTCAAAGACAATGCCATCGGCCAGATCATAACTCTCCAACAATTCCCAGGAACCGGTCTGACCACTCAAACTCTTCCAGACCCGATAACCCTGAAAATCATACTGCAGGTAGAACGGATCATACAACGGCGAGTTGGGATCAGTACCGACCACATCCCAATAAGGATCTGCGGCAATCTCGGCTGCATTATCCCAGATCAGCGTGACCCTCGTATCACCCGGTAACATCATCACCGTCGGTGGTGGCGGTGGTCCCGGCAACAACCAGTTCTGGTCAAAAATGAACTGGGCCGTTTCATCAACCGGAGCCAGGGCTGAATCTGGACGGACGCTTTGCGCCGTGTCCCAGTTAGCGAAAATAACACCGACCAGCACGATCGCCGTCGAATCCGGCTCAAGATCGAACGGACCACTACACTGCAAGAAACGTTGATCATCCGGATCAGGCGGCACCGTATCATACGGCTCATACACACCAGTACGGAAATTGTAGCCGGCCAGCGTCATGTAGCGTTCGTGGTCCAAACCAGGCTCAAGGTTCAAGGTGAAGCGCTTGAATGCGGTCATGCCCAGCTGCGGGATCTGAGAAGGATCACGGAAATCAGGCGTACCGTCCAGGTCGGCATCGAAGAGCGAGTCTGTAACACCGATCACATCATAGAAATACACACTGTCCCGCTCGTACTGATCAAGAATTCCATCACCATCTTTGTCCGCATCCACCTCGATATCCCAGGGACTCTGCAGGTAGTCATAGCCGATCGCACCGGGAAACCATGGCGGCGTACCCGGCTCTTCAACACGCTGCCATTGATATCCAAGGTTATCCACATAATACTCGACGCCGCCGAATTCCAGTGTGTCACTTACAATACCGGATATGATGTCATCCCCTCCACCCGCTTCGTTGCCGAGATCATTGTCCGCACAGACACCAAAATAGCAATCCTCCAGCGTCACACCGCCGCTCGGGTAGTAGGACTGCATCGCTGCATCTCCAGTTGCGTTCCTACACTCGTACCGGATGAAGATGATGTCCTGGGTCGTGTTCAAATTCCAAGCATACACACTCTGGTAAACTTCAAGACCGATGGGACGCGTGTCGCCCGAAATGTGATACTGAATATCACCGTCATTGTACACACACCAGGAATCCTGATGTGACTTGGGAATTTGTGGCGCCATGGGAAGTGTCTGCGCACTAGGTGGCCACGTGGTCGGATACATCCAGAGGATCGCATCCGGATCACTCACGATCCAACCCATGCGGCCGGGCGCGTATTCTGCTTCACCGCCCTGCGGACCGTAGCCGATCGTCACCAAACTATCACCCCCGGCGACCGTGCCGAACCAGCTGCCAGCGCCGAAAATGTATGTGTGATTAGTACCGATCGGCCACCAACATCCGGAATTGTTTCCGGTCTCATCCTGCCCGAACTTACCGTAGTTGGAGACACACATCTCGATCTGATTGACGTTGTGGCGCAGTATCTGAAATTCGCGACCGGATGCTGTACTGTTGGCGCTACGCGCCCAAAGACTCGTTACCAACAACAATAGCACAGTGTACTTCTTCATACTTCCTCCTTTCTTCTACACATGGAAAACGCCGCCAAAGAATTTGATAACCTTTCCAGGTGACTCAAGAACGAGTTTTGTTTCCTATCAATCCCTTGGCGGCCGTTTTGCTTCATTTCCGAACTCCTGTACGCAGCATCGCGCTGCGTACATCGACCCTTCATTATATGTTGAATTATATGATGTTTTTGTGAAAAATTCGTGAAATTTAAAGACTATCGGCCAGTATTAGCCTTAATGAGTCCCTTGTACAAATCTACGGTTTCCTTTGACGGATCGACCTTCATCTCTTTCTTCAGCATTTCTCTCAATCTCTTAAAATCTGACTGGATATCCGCACACCTATCCAGTTTTGCCAATATCTCCATATACTGCCGGTGATACCGCTCATCCAGAAAATTGAGTGCGAGCAGCTTTTCCGTTGAAGACAATGCTCGTTCATAATCAAACTTACGGGAATAGACGCCTATTAAGGCAGTCAAGCACTCTTCATAACGACCCTGAAAGTACCGCCGCCATTCCTCGATCCAATCTTCATACCAGCCAATCGCAAAACCTTCTCCGTACAGATCGATCGCCTTCTTGAGCAGACCCTCTTTCTCTTCATCACTGGAGGCAGCCACTGCCTTTTGGTACAACCTTTCGAATTCGTCACTATCCAGGTAAACGTAGATATTTGCCGGCATTTGATATACACCCTTAGCCGAAGTCAACAATTCGGCTGTTGCGCCGCCTAATACCTTGGCAGTTTCACGTATATGCTGTATTGCCTTTCGCAAGCTGTCGCTACCTTTACGAAAGGAAACATCAGGCCATAGCTTGTCGACAAGCAAGTCACCACTGGTGCGCTCACCTTTTTGCAGGAGCATGTAGAATAGTAGCTTCTTGGCCTTGATCGTTTTCCACGCATCATCACTGACTGGATGGTCGTCAATCCTGATACGGGGGACTCCGAACATTCGCGCATCAATCCAATGAACGTCAATTTTCGACTTCTTGATTATCTCCATCACATAGCTCTTTTCGATATTCTGCTCACGTATCGCCTCGAGCATCCACTTTTCACGTTGCAGTTCCCTCAATAACAGATATTCATACCCTTTGCGTCTGCTTATCTCCAATGCAGATCGAAGCAGCTCGAAACTCTTTGCCCGATCCTGCTTTTGATAAAACACCTTACTCAACTCCATGCTGGCCAGGAATCGCTGGAAGATCTCGCCGTATCGGACGGCCAGTTTCAACGCCACGCGCAATATCTCTTCCGACCGGGCCAGTCTGTCCTGTGCATGCTCTAGTTTGGCGATGGTCAAATAAACTGGTATTGAATCAGCATCGTCATGGACCTTCTTATGTTTCCAGATCGAAGATACATTTGTCTCGGCACTGACGTATTCATTATCCGCAATATTGATCCGACACAGTTCATTAGTTGCTGCCACGATCAACCGCTCCACACCCAGTTTCTCATATACTTCTAACGACCTGCTGATGAACTGCCGTGCCTTTTGGAAATCTCCTGTTTCCAGATAGAAAACCGCATAGCCATGCCAGATGGTCGCCAGAGACCACAGATCGTTGTACGGGCTACAGATTTGAATACCCAGATCCAAAATCGATTTTGCCTTGCGTCCGTGCCCGAGCATGGTGCTGTAGCGCGCCGCATTATAGAATCCCGCACCGCATCCAGGTGAGAAGTGCTTTTCGAGAATGGGTATTATTGCCGACAGTTTCGCGTACGCCTCCTTCAGATTACCCTGCTTCCACTCACTCCATGCCCAGTTATTCAAAATACTAGCCTCAATCTCTTTGTAGCCGCCTTTCTGTGCGATCATCATTGCCTTATTAAAATGGCTGATCGCCTTTGTAAGATGTTTACCGCCCATCATATTGTGCAGTGAACCCAGTGAATTGAGTATCGCGGCACGGGTCAACTCCGCACTCCGCGGACACTTATCGAGAGCCTTTCTGTAATACCTCATCGCGGTGACCCGTTTACCCGACGTGTTATAGATACCGCCCAGTGCATACAACGTATCGGCGTGTTTGCGCTTGACACCGGGTTTCCTCTTCAATATCCTGTAAGCCTTGAGACAGTTACGACGGGCGTCTTCAAGACGCCCGACCAGCGTGAGCGCCTGTGAAAAAACCAAGAGCAAATCAGGGTCCTGATCACGAATCGCGGCGGGCATCTGTTCGATGTAATTGCAAAGGGTTGCGCTCCGGCCTTGACCGATAAAGGTAACCCCGGTTCGATCGATGACCGCAGCCATCTTCTTGTACGCGTCCGCCTGGGAATAGAATTTTAGACTCTCATCATATTTGTGATGCGCGGCAAGGTAATCCCCGGCCCGCAAATACAACCTCTTCCTCCTCTTCGGGTCAGTGAATTTGCTCGACAGAAAGTCCCTGAACAGATTATGGAATCGATATCCGTGCTCCGGGATCCGGACGACGAAAGCATTTCGTTTGGTAAGGTCGGACAGCAGACGGGCCGCATTCTTACGCCGCGTAGCCGCATTGCACAAATCAGGGCTGAGCCATTCGAAGACCGAACAATCCAGGAGAAAATCACGTACGCTCTGCGTTTCCTGGAAAAAGATCTCCTGTGCAAAGTAGTTGAACAAACTCACTTGAGATTGCAGAAAATTGCTGACGACCATCCTGGTATGATCCGAAGACCTGATACCATCGAGATAGTTCGTAGACTGCAACATAAGACGCAAAGACACAGGCCAGCCTTCAGAATATTTCTCAACCCATGCCAAATCCTTACGCTTCAAAGAAATCGAGTAGATCTTCTCAAAGAGGCGCCTTATCTCGTCTTTCGTGAAGCGTAGATGATCACTGCTCAATTCCAAGAATTCATCCCGGGCGATCATCTGTAGGAACGACAAGTCAAGCTTTGAACGCGACGATATTATGAAATGCAGATTAGCTGGCATATGCCTACAGATATAGTCCATGAATCTGTCAATCGCCCCTGAGGGATGCAGCGCATGATAATCTTCAAGGACCACATAAAGGTCACCCGCCACGTTCTCGGCGATCTCATTAAGAAAAGTGCCCGCAATGATCTCCAAGTACCTTTGCGGATCATTGAATAGCTGCCGCAGACCTTCAACCTTGCCTCCGAAACGCGGGTTGATCCGCTTTATGCCGGCAATGAGATAGGAAATAAAGACTACGGGTTCGGCATCGTTCTTTTCTAGATGGTAATAGACCACAGGTATTTTGCTTTCTGAGAAGAAATGCGACAGCAGGGTCGTCTTGCCGTACCCGGCTCCAGCGCATAGCAGGATTACTTTCTTGTCCAAGTTCCTGGATATCATGTTGAGCAGGCGGCGGCGGCGTAGTGTCTTGGTCTTGATCTCAGGCGGATTCAGTTTATTTAAGAGAATTATACTCGGGCCTTTCCCTTCCATGTGAAAATTATAATCACCGACCTAAAGGTGTCAAGGTAACCACGGAGATGCCTGGAAATCCGGCTGAGTCTGCTCGTATTGACAGTCACGCGACAGGATAATATAATAACGAAAATGAAATTCGACATCGCTATCCCTCGTACAAAATTCGATTATTTCACCTATGAGGCATCAGAAGACATGAACCGCGGCGATCTCGTCCTGGTGCCGATTAGAAATAAATTGAAATACGGCATCGTCATCAACAAGAACTCAAAGCGGGAAGTCACAGGCATCAGGAAGGCGAAGGAAATCATCGAATCGAAATTCATCCCGGAGACGATGCTTCAATTGTATGAGTGGATGTCTGATTACTACCTCTCCCCTCTCGGTGACGTACTCAAACTTGCTGTACCCCCAAAGATGCTCAAGAAATTCGACTACGTTGAGAAGCGTGAACCCGCGCCTGCCGTGGCCGAAATGCCGGTGCCGAACCGGGAGCAAGCGATCGCCATCGACCGATTACACAAAGCGCTGAACGCTGATGAATATGCCGCGTTTCTACTATACGGCATCACGGGCAGCGGCAAGACCGAAGTGTACCTGCGCTGCGTTGAAAAAGTCATAAAAAATGGCGGCCGGGCTTTGGTGCTCGTCCCCGAGATCTCAATGACTCCCCTATTGTTTCAAAGATTCGAGGAACGCTTTCAGAATAAAGTTGTGACAATTCATTCAACACTGACCAATAAGGAACGCCGGCAATTGTGGTATGCGATCAGAGCAGGCAAGTATCGCGTGGTGATCGGACCGCGCTCAACGGTCTTCATTCCGATCCCTGATCTGAAAATAATCATCGTTGATGAAGAACACGACGGTTCGTACAAGGAACACACACGCATGCCCCATTACAACGCCCGCGACGTCGCGGTCACGCGCGGCAAATTCGAAAACATCGTTGTGGTCCTGGGTAGTGCTACACCGCAAATCGAGTCCTACTACAACACAGAAACCGGCAAG
>JASFEK010000117.1:0-6234 GCA_050124875.1 Caldifarciminota bacterium
CACGACTACAGGGCCGAAATTGTCACGCACCTGCAGCCCCATCCAGTCTGCCAGTTCGCCTTGCTCCCATTTTTGCTGATAGACCGCTGGTTCAGTCCTAATACCGCGGAAAATGCGCCGGTCAGTATGTTGCGCATACGGCTCATTCAGTTTGCTACCATTCACATATACAATCTTGTCGATTATTTCCACGGTGTCGCCACTTTGTGCAACGCATCGTTTCACCACATAGCGATTTTCAATCGGGGATGCAAAGGCAACGATCTCGCCGATCATGGGATCGCGTCCTGGTATTAACGGAATCTGCTGGTTAGTAAAGGGTACGGGTATCTTTACTCCATAGATGAATCGGTTCACGAGCAGAGCATCGCCAACTAGGAGTGTTGACTTCATCGAGCCTGATGGTATGACTACCGCCTCCACGAAAGTGGCCCGCAAAACGAGAACCACTGCGATGACGACGACCCAAGAAAGAACGTAGCGTTTGATCTTGTCAGCCATATTGCATTATAGCGTTTTCCAGGACGGAGTCAACGAACGCTGTGGGGTCAAATCTTCACACTTCACAACTAACAGCAAGAACATGGCGTTCTTACATAGACGAGGGATAAGAACCTTGTGAAGTGTGAAGATTTGACCCCATCACGGCTGCCAGAGAAACCTATCAAAGTCGACGCGGCCCTCTTTATCAAAGACGATCCCCTCATCCTCCAGCAACCTCTTCTGTAACTCATAGCCATGCCCGGGCTTCATGGATATACTGCCCTTGCTGTTGATCACACGTTGCCAGGGCAGATCTTCTTTTTCTGAAGACGAATGCAAAATATAGGCAACTTCACGGGCCGCCCTGCGATTACCCGCGTATTCGGCTATCTGCCCATAGGTCGCGACCTTACCGGCAGGTATGCTCTTGATGAATTTGACCACGCGGTCGTAGAATCCCTTTTCAATGTTGTATCTCATAGTCGATTAATCTCGCGGTACCGGAAGCAATCAGTAGTATGGTCATTGACCATGCCCACAGCCTGCATGAAAGCGTAGCAAATAGTCGGACCCACAAATCGAAAGCCGCGTTTCTTCAGGTCACGGCTCATCGCCTCTGATTCGCTCGTACGAGCGGGCAACTCAGAGAGTTTTCTGAATCTGTTCTTTATCGGTTTGCCGCCCACGAATTGCCATATGTAGGCGTCAAAAGAGCCGAACTCCTTTTTCACCCGGAGAAATGCCCTGGCATTTTCTACGGTTGCGTTGATCTTAAGACGATTGCGGATGATACCCTCATCCTTCAACAACCGCTTCACGTCCCGGCTCGTGTATTTCGCTATCTTACGCACATTGAAGTGGTCAAAGGCCCGCCGGTAGTTCTTGCGCCTATTGAGTATTGTATTCCAGCTCAAACCAGCCTGGGCACCTTCAAGAATAAGGAACTCGAAAAGCTTGCGGTCGTTGTGCACGGGCACACCCCATTCCCGGTCGTGGTATTTGAGCATCAGTGGTGAGCTGCCTTGAGCCCACGCGCATCTTTTTCGACCGACGCTTTTCATGAACTCCCCGTTACTGACTAAAACTGACTAGTATTTCACCTCTCTGAACGCGGACGATGAATTCATCAGGGTAACCAGAACTGCTCCACGTGTTCTGCTTGCTCTCGCCCTTCTTGTTCAAGGTATAAGTTCTATGTTCTTCTGGACCGATAATATCATCGCTCAGTTCCTGCCCTTCTTTTCTCATCGTAACCGTGCATACGGACTCGCCATCGAGAGTATTCACCAGCCGGAAGTCAATATTGTAGCCAACCCTGATTGAAGCCTTGAACTCTTCTCCTGCTGATACCGTCTCCTGAATGCCCAGATCGACGGCCTCGAGTTTGAGCATTATGGTACCTTCTTCAACGCGGATGATGATCTCGTCCGCCTCATAGGTAGTGAGCCTGAACGTATTACTCCAGGTCTGCCCCTCATAGGTCAGGTTAAACATGTACATCGTGGGATCACTAATGGGCCTGCCTTCCATGAAAGGCACTGCCATGAATGCAGATCGCTCGGCCAGCTCGTTGGTTCCGCTGATCTTGACGCCCCTACCTTCTACTACTTTTACACGCAGGATCTCTTCATCGAGCATCATTTGTTCGAAAGGTGGCTCTACATACTTAGCCGAGGCAATATTCTCGATCCAAGCCGGTAACTCGATTTCGGGTTTTCCAGACTCTTCCATTTTTGTGTATCCATCGGGCAACACAAAGAGAACATCCTCAATCTTACCGGTCTTGATATTATGCATCAACATTGTCCGGCCGTCTTCACCCGGAATCTCGATCTTCACCGGCAGGCTCAATTTTTCTGATACCCACAGCCTCATGATATCATCGCCATCGCGCTTGATAGTGTACACATCGCATTCATAGCCACTGATCTTCTCGGTTCCGGTTTTCGTCTTCTCACCTATGGTCTCGGTATACTTCACAGCCTGGAACGGGTCATTCATCAAACTCTGTATGTCATCACTCGCCATCTCCGCATACATCTTCTCAGCCGGTAGTAAGACTCGAGTCACGCCTTTTTCCTGGTCAACCAGTACAACGATTTCCTGACCCTCCTCTTCTTCTTCGATACGGTATTTCGAGCCCTTAACGTAGACCTTGCTAGTTGACACCTCGCCGTCACGGTGAACCGTCTCAGTCATCTCCGCGATATATTCTGTGGCCGAAGACGTGTTAGCACATGTGCATAGAAACAGAACAACACCACCCAGAAAAACCCATTTTGAGACACCCAAACTGCGCATCGTTACCTCCTTTATGTTTGGTTGATCTGAAAATTTTGAATGCGAATGCTCAATGATACCCGCGGCAACAAACAAGTCAATAGTGTGCCACAGGGTCAGGCGGGCATACACAAACAGGTGTGGATCCTGCTGTATCAGAATGCCCGGGCAAACGAACAGGCATGCCATGCAGCCCATCAGAGAAAAGACTTGAAACAATGAGCCGATTGAATATAATGAAAGCGTTATGGATCAGGCGAAAGTAAGGAAGGATTTCCCTCAACTAAACCAGGGTTTTATATATTTCGATTCAGGATCGACTGCACTGAAACCGCTACCCGTTATACGCGCGGTCGAGGATTATTATAAGACGTTATCAACGAGTGTCGGCCGGGGGCTACACCGGCCATCAAACCTTGCGACCAAGGCATACGCAGAAGCACACGAAAAGGTACGGCGCTTCTTGAACGGCAGCGGTGACCTCGTCTTCACCAAGAATTGCACCGAGGCGATAAACATCGTCTCTCACGGCATTGACTGGAAAGAAGGCGACAAGGTCATCACCACTTGTCTTGAGCACAATTCAAATCTGCTTCCCTGGCTTGCACTCAAGTCAAAAGGCGTCGAAGTAGTAATCCTCAAATGCAGCAGAGACGGTACCATCGATCTAGGGGAGCTCGCTGAAGCCGTGGACGAGAAAACCAGGATCGTCGCCGTCATTCATGCGTCAAACGTCCTCGGCACTATTGTCCCGGTCGCCGACATCGCCGAAATCGTCCGCAAAAAAGGAGCGATGTTATTGATCGACGGTGCACAGTCCACACCACATTTGAGAGTCGATGTTGACAAACTCGGTTGTGACTTCTACGCAGGCTCCGGACACAAGATGTGCGGACCTTCCGGTACCGGTTTTCTATATATTAATAAGGGAGTTCTTGACCAGGTAAGACCGATGATGCTGGGCGGAGGTTCAGCAACGGATGTGCAGCCTGATCAAATCACCTTTACCAAGGGTCCAGGGATCTTTGAGGCAGGAACGCCGAATATAGCGGGTGGTATTGGACTCGGCGCGGCAGCAGACTATCTCGAGAGCCTTGGCATGGATGAAATAAGAAAACACGAGATTCAGCTTTCCGAATATCTTATCGAAAAACTGAAGCCCTTCAGTAACATCGAGGTCTATGGACCCGTTGACCTTGAGAAACGCACTGGTGTTGTTTCGTTCAATGTTAACGGCATACCTGCGCATCGAATCGCGATTCTGTTAGACGAAATAGGCGACATTGCAATCCGTTCGGGAAATCACTGCGCGTTCCTGTTGACCCACCATATCCTAGGCCAACCATTTGGCACGGCACGAGCATCCTTCTACTTCTATAACACTATTGATGAAATCGATAGATTCATTGACACGCTGAAAGATGTCATTAAGTAATACAGATTTCCCATACCGGTTGGCAAAAATCTGCGTACGCGCAGGCAAAGAATATTATCATCTGCTTCCCGATGTTCCACTCGATATTCCGTTGAATAGTCTCAACACACTTGAGGTGAAAATCGCCCATCCGAAATTCTGTGTTATCTCGTTTCCTGATTGCAACGTTACGATATTCGCATCAGGAAGGATGCTGATCGAGGAGCTCCCGGAGAATTCAGAAAAACGTGTCCCCGAGATCGTAGAAACGATCCTGTCTGCTTTGCGTCGATAGAGCGCAAAACCCAACCCCCAACGACTAAACAAAACCGACCTTTTGCTGTCTAAATATCAGATTTAAGGAGGTGACATACCATGAACGATAAGAGAATAAAAAAATGGGAACCTTTCAGAGAGTTAGTAACGATGAGGGACGACGTGGATCGTCTTTTTGACGTCTTTTTCAGTCCACAACCGCACATGATAGAAGATCTATGGAGACCTTCTATTGACATTGAGGAAAGCAACGGAAATCTGATGGTTAAGGCAGAAATCCCAGGCATGGATAAGAAAGATATTAAGGTCGTTGTTAAGGATGACATGCTGACGATTTCAGGCGAGCGCAAGCGGGAAAACGAAACCAAGGAAAAGACATTCCACCGGATCGAACGCAGCTACGGGCAGTTCCGGAGAATGATAAGACTACCCGCAGAAGTTGATGCCGAAAAGGTGAAAGCGACCTACAAAGACGGAGTACTCAATGTTACTCTGCCCAAACCCGAATCGATGAAACCAAAAAACATCGACGTTGAGATCAAGTAAAGTCCCTATCCTCCCAGAAAGGCCGGCGCAAGCCGGCCTTTTTTTTACACAAAAAAAAGGAGAGGCAGTAACGCCTCTCCCAATAATAATCTACTGCTTACTCGTTACGGCAACACGATCATCGTGACATTAGCCGTGAACGTCTGCCCGGCTGAAACACTGAACGGACTCAATGTCGGATTGGGCCACTGCGTGGTACCGTAAACGCCGAAAAGATCGTTACTGTTCCATGTTCCACTATTGTCGACGTCTTTCCAAGCATCAAGATAGTAATTGCCAGGGGTAACATCGGTTATGGTATAGCTAGCCGAACTACCA
This sequence comes from Caldifarciminota bacterium, assembly GCA_050124875.1. GTDB lineage: Bacteria > Hydrothermota > Tepidihabitantia > SM23-42 > SM23-42 > SM23-42. The sequence continues at coordinate 5,318 of JASFEK010000117.1, forward strand.
CTACCACTAGCGGCTACAAATTTCAATACACGATCATTGAGCCAGTCATCATAGCTCGTATAGATGGCGACTCTCGTGTTATTCAAGTCACCACTCACACCGGCCTGCAAAGAAATCGTACCCGATATGGTCGCATTGGTCGGTGTCTGTTGCTGCGTTTCTTCACCTCCACACGACACTACTGATACCGCTAAGACAAGCGCAAAAAGAAAAAACCACAACTTCTTCATGAAGCCTCCTTTCGATAACCCACAAACCTTAGAATAACAAACTCTATACAAAATCCCCTCATAGTCAAGCCTCAAGTAATATGCAAATCGTCAGTCAGTATTCATTCGCGCGGCCAAACGGGTTGCGCAGATCTATTCAAGTAATGCCAGTCCGCACCAGTACGCACATGCATTAGCCCTGCGCGGAGATCCTCGGCCATATCGTACTTAGGCTCAACGACCAATTTCCCTTGTTTGCTCACATAACCCCACTTACCATCTAGCTGTACGCGCGCCAAGCCCTGTACGAAAGGACCACAGGACTGGAATCTTTCTCTAATCACCTTTTTGCCTTGCCTATCAACATAACCCCATCTACCACCGGTCCTTATCTGGGCCAGACCATCGGAAAATGGCAACGCCTCATCACAGTCAACAGAGATCACTGCCTTACCACCCTTGTCGATGTATTGCCATGCTCCTTTCCTCTGCACATTAACCAATCCTTCAGAAAAATGCCCGACAAAATCGAATACCGGGGCAATGACCATTGCACCGGTATTACTAATGAAGCCGAACTTACCCACGGGCCATTCAATCTCATCACCATCATATGTGACAAAGACTGAATCATACTCATCATAATACTCGGCTATCTCCTGTTCATACAATTCCTCCGCCGTAAATGACGCACCGGACCAAATACTA
>JASFEK010000118.1:0-6187 GCA_050124875.1 Caldifarciminota bacterium
TGCCCTTGCGTGCCGCCTGGGTATCAAAATCAAGGTACGGTAGTAGATCGGATTTGTTGATGATCACGACCTTTGCCAGGTGAAACAGAAGCGGGTATTTCAAGGGTTTGTCATCGCCTTCCGGCGCAGAGAGTATCGCGAGTTTAAAATCCTCCCCGATCTCAAACTCGGCTGGACAGACCAGATTGCCGACGTTCTCGACCAGGATGAGGTCGTACTTCTGTTTGATCTGAGGTAGGACCTGGGCAACCATGAACGCATCCAGGTGACACTCAGTAGCAGTATTGATCTGTATGACGTCGACGCCAAGTTCAGCCAGTGTCTGGCTGTCGATCTGTCCTTTAATATCCCCTTCGATGACCAGAATGCGGTATCGGCGCTGATAGTGTTGGATAATATTCTTAATGACCGAAGTCTTGCCGGCACCCGGTGAAGCGATAATGTTGATCACCAGGCTGTTCATCCGGTCGAACATGTTTCGGTTCTCTTTCGCGCGCTCCTGATTCGACACGAGCACTGGTTTCAAAACCTTGACTTTCTTCATGACTCTTCTCCTTCTATCGATGTCACAAGAAATTCTCTGCCCGTGAGGAGGTCGATCTCCTCGCTACCGCAGTTCGGGCACAGTAATATGGGTTCGTCGATAACATGTTGTTTACCGCAATTGTGGCATTTTATCTTGATCGGTATCTCCTCGAATTCTATCTTTGCATTGCTACACTTTGTGTTGACCTTGAGGTGTTCAAAATAGAACGTAATTGAATCTGGGGAAAAGCCCGTGAATTTTCCGATCTTAAGATTTATCTTGGCGATCATCTTGATATTGTGCTTGTCCGCTTCACGGTTGCAGAGGTCCACAAGCGATTTGGTTACGCTGTATTCATGCATTATTCATTCCAGTATTGAGAGGTGCCGGAGTCGGTCGGATGGGAGTACTACCGGACGATGGCAAATTTATAGGTTCGGTTTCCCCGATCGGATTTGACCAGGGCGAAATAGAGACCGCTCGCGACGTCATCCGGGATTTCCCATGTGACCTCGCCAGATATATTGTCAGGCAAGAGATCTTCGGCCAAGAGCCGTCCCGACAATGAGTAGATATTTACGCGTGCGTCTTGTGGAATGTCCTTGATGCTGATCATATCCTCCAGCGCTGGGTTGGGATAGATGTTCGCCTCGGGCAGACCCGGCATCGAGTCGTATTGTATGGCCAGCTTGAGCAACCCGGTTTCTCCTCCTGCCCACAGGCAATTGCGGAGAGGATCGTATTTAAAACCTTGCACCTGGATCATCTCACCGATCGATTCGAGGAAGCTGACATTTATGCCGTGACTGGCAAATCTCCAGCTGAAGATAGTATCCGCAGCCGGGTCAAAGCTGTATACACCGTCCCGCGCAAGGATCCATAGTACGCCTTGCGGGTCGATTGCCAGATCGAGCAGTTCGGAATCCGTGATGTCGGTGCGGCTTGAGAAAACCGTCCCATCGTAAACCACCAAGCCGCTGTCCGTGGCAACATACAGGTTGTTGAACCCGTCCACTAGACAGCCTCTCATGTAATTGGAGATCAATCCGTCCGAAGTAGTGAAGTTACGGTACTCATCATCGTTACGGTTGAACAACGTGTTCTTTGTGTCGGTCATGGATAGCCCGGCGTCGGTGTGTGTCCGATAGATTTTCCCTGAGGAGTCCAGTGCGATCTCGACATTGAACACCCCAAATTGAGGATTGAGGAAATATACGACGTTGAGCGCGGAATCGATCAGCCAGAGTTTATCGGTCGGTCCGGCAAGGGCGAGATACATGTTCCTGTGCTCATCAAATTCAATATCCCATACCGCTTCGCAGCCTTCCATTCCGTTGTACCGGTTTGGCATGAAGAACCAGGAATCGAGTTGAGGGTCAAAAGAGAAGGCCATGATCGAAGAGTCGTTGTCGGGAAAAGGGTTGTATCCAAACCATATTTTGCCATCCGGTGCCGTAGTGCATCGATGGACGTTATTGGATGGTAGAATCGAGTCCCTGGAGTAGTTTATCCATTCTGATTGGTTGGTTAGCCAGCCGAAACCGCGTGACTCACCGGCGCGGTTTCCGCACGCCACGAATACGCCATTTTCATTGGCCGTGATCTCGGCAATGTGATTTGAAGGGATACAATCGTTTTTACTAACCGTCCATGAGTTGTTTGCTGTGCTGAAGAGCCCGATGCCATCACCGTAGTATTCCTTCGTATAGCGGTTGCCGAATCCGCAATACAATTCCCCTTGTAGGCTGAACAACGTCTTGACTCTGCTGCGCCAGGGCAGGCCGTTCTGTATGAGCATGAGGTTTCCTGAATACAGGATACCTGCCTGCTGGATTTGATCCAGGGCGAGCACGAGCGAATCACCAATATGACTGATATCCTTCACCTCGTAGTTTGTCAGTACCGTATCAAAATGGTCAGTATTGAATATATTCAGACCCGCATCCGTAGCAGCGTATAACTGTGAATCGATGAGTATAAGTTTGTTGATCTCATTGCTCAGGAGTCCATGATTCGTCGTGTAATTCATCGTCACGAGCAGGCCCTTTGACATGTGTATGACGCCGGCCGTCGAGGTGCCGATCCATATCGACGTGTCATCCAGCGCAATGGATTGGATGCTGTTGCAGGGAAGGTCGAATATTTTGACTTGAGTGTCGTCGTCGAAGTCGAGCGGCGTTCCCTTTGTGTCGATGAAGAGAAATCCGTTCGAAGAGCCGACATAGACGCTGTCCTTCAGGCAGACGATCTCTTGAGTTCTCGTGCACGTCAGGCACTCGACTGGATAGATATTTGTGCTACTGAGGTCGTCCTCTATGAGTACGAGCCCCAATTCATTGCCTGTCCAGATATGGCCGGAGCTGTCGAGCGCAACGGCGTTCTGGGTGTTCTGTTGAAGTCCGTCGGTGTTGGTCAGTGCCCGGAAATTGCCGGTTAGCCTATTATACACCAGGAGACCGCCGTTGGTTGCGCAGTATATCATGCTATCGCGGCCCGTCATGTCATAGACATGATTGGTGTTTGTGTAGTATGTTGGTTCAATGCTCAGGGCCACCAAAATAAGTAAAATATGTATCAAGGATGTACCTCCGCGTTATTTCTTCAGATACCTCTTGCCGTTGAATATGGAAAGGAGCCGGAGTTTCCAAACCAGCCAGAACGCCTCCCATATTATACTCTTGGACATTTTCGATTCGCCGGATCTGCGTTCCACAAAGATGATCGGAATTTCTTTGATCCTCAATCCGGCTTTGAATACAGAGTAGACGCTTTGGATCTGAAAACCGTAACCGCCGACGTCGAATTTGTGCCAGTCGACACTGGCCAATGCCTTGCGTGAGTAGCATTTGAATCCGCTGGTTAGGTCTTTTACCGGGACCCCGGTCACGATACGGGCAAAGATGCAGGCGAAGAAGGAAAGCAACAGCCTTTTCATGGGCCAGTTTACAACGCTGATGCCTAGTTTATAGCGAGATCCGATTATGAGATCATATTCCTCAAGGAGATTGATGAAATTGGGCAGCTCTATCGGGTCGTGGGAGAAATCGGCATCCATTTCAAAGGCATAATCATAACTATGCTTCAACGCGTAGTCAAAACCCATCACATAAGCCGTGCCTAGACCCATTTTTCGCGGTCTGGTCAGGAGGTGAAGGCGCGGGTTCTTCTTTCGCATGTTGCGGATGATCTGAGCGGTGTTGTCCGGCGAATTATCGTCTATGATGAGTACATCCAGCTGAGGGGAAACGGCAAGGATTATGTTGATGATTTTTTCGATATTTGACGATTCATTGTAGGTCGGGATGATGACGAGTCCCTTTTGCATAAGCCATATTATATATATGAAGACAACGTTGTCAATCTCTTGCGGTCTGTGTTCAGGTGCCATGGGAACGGGTTAGATGCCTCTTGACAAACACCGTCGTTCCAATTAGTATTGAAAGAACAGTAAAAACGTTTTGTGAAATTTAGTAGGATATACTTCCTGTTATTGCTGTCAGCGAGTCCCGCCTTTGTAGCCGGCCAGCACGCCTTTGTTCGTGGTCAACGGCCCGGCTTTTTCCTTTTGATCCACCCATCTGCAAGAGCTGCGGGCATGGCCTATGCCCTGACCGCGGCCGCCGACGATGCGATGGCAAATTACTATAACGGCGCCGGCCTTGCTTTCTCGAAAACGCCGTCGATCAGTACGTCATATCTGGGTTATCTCACGGCTTTAAGGCCAGACATGCACTATTCCTATCTCGGCATATCATATCCTATGGTCAGCTCGGCGTGGGGTTTTGATTTGACATTCATCACTTTGGGTGAGACGGAGACGCGCGATTCTCTGGGACAGTATACCGGTACGGCGCTCGTGTGGCGCATCGCGCCGAAATTGAGCTATGCGCAGCGGGTCATAGAACGTCTGTCGCTCGGCATATCGTGGAAGTTCATCCAACATAAGTTCATGTGGGATTTCGGCTTCATGCCAGAATTAGGCTGGGTCAATGAGGATACAAGATCCTGGGCATTCGATTTCAGCCTTCAATACAGGCCGCTGCAAAATCTTGCGATCGGTGCGGTTGTCCATAACATTGGTCCTGATTTCAAGTATGAATCGAGTGGTGCTACTGACCCACTACCCAGGTTGACTCGTCTGGGTATAGCGTACGTTCCGGTGGATACCAAGAACATTGAATGCACGATATCTTGTGAGCTGTCAAAGCTGTTGGTTGGTTTGTTCCGTTACGAAAACAAAACTTTTTGGCAGAACCTGAAATACGAATTCGATATGGCGAGGAAGGCGATTAGCCTGGAACTAATGTTCTACAGGATGTTCTCTTTATGCGCCGGTTATGTCTATGATAATACAGACTGCCTTCAAGGTTTCACTTTCGGCGGTGGCATTCAATATAAGAACTTACGGCTGGATATCGGTATCGACGAAATAGTCTATGAATTTCCCACACAAAACAGAGTGATTTCTTTGTCCTACTATTTTGACTGAATGGCTAACACAAGGTTTTGCGTGTCCGGTTAGACAATTAGCATTCCGTCGCCGTAGCTGAGAAAGCGGTACTTCTCTTTGATCGCTTCCTGGTACGCCCTGAATATCTGATCTCTGTCCGTAAAAGCACAGACCAAGAGTAGCGGCGTAGAACCCGGCAAATGGAAATTCGTAACCAAGCAGTCTACCAACTGAAATTCATATCCCGGATAGATGAATAGGTCAGCCCAGCCATGTGTTTCACGGGTTTTCGCGTGGGTCTCCAGGGCGCGGCAGACCGATGTTCCTACTGCGAAGACCCGCTTGGCATTCTTGATTTTGCTCAGGAGTGCTTCAGAGATCTCAAAGAATTCGGCATCCATTTGATGGTTCTCAACGTGCTCGCTGCGTATAGGCTTGAATGTACCGGGCCCGATGTGGAGCGTGAGTTCGTCAATATCCGTACCAGCAGACCGAATCTCCTCCAGAAGTTCATCCGTAAAATGGAGCCCGGCAGTCGGCGCGGCAATAGAGCCGTGTTTCTTGGCGAATGTTGTTTGATAGTCGGACTCATCACTGACCACGGGTTCGCGTTTTATATAGTGGGGCAGCGGCACGAGACCGTACTCCTGAATGATTCTATCAGTATCCGCGTTGAACTGGAGACGCACTTTGGCGCCGGTCATTTTCTCCTCGATTCTGGCAGTGATTCCTTCAGCAAACGCTATAGCAGTGCCCTCGTGCATCCGTTTGGCGTGGGATATCAATGCTTCCCATGAATCGCCATCGGTTCTTCTGATCAGCAAGACTTCCACCTTGCCACCCGTACTTTTATGGCCGACGAGACGTGCCTTGAACACTCTCGTGTTGTTCAGTACAAAAACGTCATCCTTTTTTAGAAAATCAGATATGCACTGGAATTTCGAATGAGTGAGTTTGCCAGTCTGACGATCGAGGACCAGCATACGGGCGGCCGTACGATCTGCAATAGGGAATTGAGCGATGAGTTCTTGCGGCAGATCATACTGGAAATCACTCAGCTTCATTTTCTGACCACGATATAGGACCGGCGTCCTTGTTTGAATAGATGTTTAAGCACAACCGAGAATGAAAAAGTATCGAGTATCATGAAAAGATTCAACTTGATGACGTTCATGAACCGTCCAAACAATTGGATGAACGTTGACGCGGGG
>JASFEK010000119.1:0-6163 GCA_050124875.1 Caldifarciminota bacterium
TCTTAGGCACGACCATTTCCACAATACCATGGGTATCCGATACTTCGATGAAGTCGAATATCTTCGGACTTGCCAGACTTTGAGCCAACTTCTCGGCCATTTCCCGCTCGGGTAGTGTGATACGATCCGCCCCTACCTTCTTGAGGATTCTGGAATGTAGATCGTTCTGTGCTTTAACAATAACCTGTTTCACACCGAGTTCTTTCAGGGTAAGCGTGATCATGATGCTGTCTTCTATGGTTTCTCCCATACTGACGACCGCGGTGTCGAAGTCCTGCACGCCCAGCTCTCTGAGCGATTTCTCATCAGTGGCATCCATGACCACGGCCTGCGATACGACCCCCTCCATCGCCTTGACGAGCGGTTCGTCCTTGTCGATCGCCAATACCTCAAAATCCATTGCGCTCAGTGCCCGAGCAATACTCGATCCGAATCTGCCCAAGCCAATAACTACGAATTGCCTCATCTATCCTCCCTGCTTCTTGCTCGATAATAAACGCTTCTGCAAATGCTTGATCAAACCACCGTCATTGATAATCTGCATTATAAAAGGAGGTAGTTTTGTCGAACGGATACTATCACCGGTCGAAGTGTTTTTGACCAGGCCTTGTTCGAGGTCGATCTCGACCTTATCACCGTGATTGACCAAAGCGGCAATGCCGGGTGCAACGATCACCGGCAAGCCCAGGTTTAGTGCATTACGATAGAATATACGTGCGAAGGACTCAGCAATAACAGCACTGATGCCGAAATATTTCAGACACGTTGCAGCCTGTTCGCGCGAAGACCCGCAGCCGAAATTCTTGCCCGCTATGATTATATCACCGGCCTGGGCCTGTGTCAGAAATTCTGGATACACGGTTTCGAAGCAATGCTTCGCCATTTCCTCACGGTCCGTGGTGATTGATAAAAACTTGCCCGGATAGATGACGTCGGTGTTTATGTCATCGCCAAATTTGTATGCTTTACCCTGAATTCGTTCCATAAGATAACCTACTCTCCATCCTGGGGCACGCCGATCTCACCGATTAGTGCTGACCGCGCTACCGTAGCCGGCGATGCCAGGTACACGAATGATTCTGAACTACCCATGCGGCCCTTGAAGTTGCGGTTAGTTGTCGATATGCACACCTCGCCCGGTGCCATCAAGCCCTGATGCGCACCCAGACAAGGGCCACAACCTGGGTTGAGGATCAATGCTCCGGCTTCGAGAAAAATCTCGATATAACCCTTTCGAATGGCTTCGGCGTACACGCGGCGTGAAGCCGGGATGACGAGCAAGCGAACATGCGATGCTACTCTATTACCCTCAATGATTTCCGCACCGACGGCTAAATCCTCGAGCCGGCCATTAGTGCATGAACCGATGAGTGCCTGATCAATACGCTTGCCCTTAAGCGCCCTAACCGGTTTGACATTGTCTACCGTGTGTGGACAGGCAATCATGCTTTCCAGATCATCGACATCGATCTTGATTTCTTCGGCATAGATGGCGTCGCCATCTGCCACGAACGGAGTGAATTTCTTTTTCGACCGTTTTGCCACGTATGCACTCGTCTTTTCGTCCGGTACAACGAATGCTACCTTGGCTCCCATCTCCATCGACAGATTGGAGAGTACCATGCGCGATGCGACACTCATTGCGCTGACTGCGGAACCGCAAAATTCCACGGCCTTATAGTCGGCACCGGCTGAACCCAAACGGCCGATTATACTAAGGATCAGATCCTTAGCCGATACGTGTTTTGGGAATCGCCCCGTGACCTCTATGCGCATGGATTCTGGAACCATGAACCATAGTTCACCGGTTGCCCATACCCCAGCCATTTCGGTTGCGCCAATCCCGGTGGCAAATGTCCCAAATGCACCATGCGTCGTGGTGTGTGAATCAGTACCGACCATCACTTCACCGGGCCGGGAGTGCCCATTCTCCGGCAATATCTGATGACAGATGCCCTCTTTCATGTCATAGAAATGTTTGATATTCTGTTCCTGGACAAATTCGCGAATGCGTTGATGCGTGGCCGCGGTCTTTTCGCTCTCGGCAGGAACACGATGGTCAAAGAGCAGGACAATCCGCTGTGGATCCCATACTTTGTCAATGCCAATTTCCCGGAACGCGCGTAGAACAACGTCTGCATTCTCATGGGACATGGCAACATCAATCTTGGCGGTGACGATCTGATGAGGCTTCACCACCTCAGTGCCCGAGGCATTGGCAAGTATCTTTTCGGCTATGGTCATCATACTACACTCAATACCACACCCTATTCAGGTGGTCTTTCCCAGGGACCATCGTATTCAGTTTCCTGCACGCACATACGCCTCATGGGTTTCTGAGTGGTCATCTCTTCGTAAACATGAGCGACCATACCGGCAACCCTGCCGATGAGGAAGAAGGCCTTACCGAGACGGTAGTCGAATTCCATGTCGGATATTATCGCTGCGATCGCGCCGTCTACATTGATCGGTAGAGCCTTTTTCTCGGCGAATATCTTCTTGAGGGCGAGTGACAGCTTCACGTGATCACGCTGAAAGCCCAGCTCATTGGCCAGACTGAAAAGGCGTTCTGTACGCGGGTCCCGTGCATGAATGCGGTGCCCGAACCCGGGCATACGTGTTTTCTGCGTCTTCAGATCTTCGAGTAATTTCCGGGCAGCATCCTCGTGCGTCCAACCCTTTTCTCGCATCTTTACTACCCACGCCTGCAATACCCTTGCTCCATCCTCGATGGCTCCGCCATGGACATCGCCTACGGCGAGCAGACCGGCCGCTACCGCACTCGGCAATGGGACACCCGCCGAAGCAACGAGCCGCGCGGCATGCGTTGAAGGCGGGGTCACTCCATGATCGATCGAACTCGTCACGAGCGCATCCATCATCCGCGCCTCGTTCTCATCAGGCAACCGGCCCTTGAGCAGAAGGAAGAAAACAGAGGCAAAGGGTATTTTACCGATAAGATGCTCCTGGGGGTAGCCCCGGGTTACGATGTGGTTGGGTTCAATCTTGGTTATACCCGTATTCCACATATACACCTCCTCGACTGTGCATATTGCGATATGACGGCATGTTCAATCATTCATGTCCAAGGCTCGGTTGACCAGTTTGGGTATGTCGCTCAACGTTTCGGCAATCAGTGCGCCGTGTTTTTCAAGGGCATCCAGCTTGCTCTGCGCAGTACCCATGTTGCCTTCGACAATTGCTCCAGCATGACCGAGCCTTTTGCCCTGCGGTGCCGCTTTTCCCGTTATGTACGCAACAACCTTCTTGGACATCTCGGCTATGAATGGCGCAGCCAGTTCTTCGTATACGCCGCCTATTTCTCCAGCCATGACCACGGCATCGGTTTCCTCATCCGCATCAAAGAGTCTTAATACATCCTCGAAATTCGCACCCAGGATCGGATCACCGCCCAAACCCACTGAGGTCGATTCACCCAATCCGGCCAGGTTGAGTGAATTCGCGATGTAGTACGTTACTGCACCACTGCGGGCGACCGTGCCGATCCGGCCCGCCGAGAATGCGATCTTAGGCAGCATGCCGACCAGTGCCTTTCCTGGCGAGATCAGACCTGGTGTGTTGCCGCCGATGATCATCACGCCCCTCTCCTTGGCAACGTGACGCGCGTAGAGCATATCGTGCACTGGGATCCTTTCCGTAATGACAATCACGGTCTTTATGCCAGCTTCGATCGCTTCGAGGATCGCGTCCTTAGCAAAGCGCGGGGGTACCCAAACACTCGAAAGCGTGGCTTCAGGGTGCACCGAAACACAATCCTTGACCGTATCATACACCTGGACCCCCTCGACCGACTGCCCACTCTTACCTGGGGTGACACCACCAACGATCTTGGTCCCGTATTTGAGCATGAAGCCGGTATGCAGCGCCGCATTCGAGCCGGTAATACCTTGAACAATAGTTGGGGTTTGCTGTTCGATGATTATTGCCAAGTGCTACTCCCCTGTGCTATGTGCCGCACGGATCGTTTCCTTGATGACTTCCTCGATCGGTGTATCATATGCATAAACCTTGATCTTACTGAACAGCTCAGAATGATCAACCTTAGCCTGCTCGAGTATTTTCCTGCCCTCATCTTCCATATTGCCGGCCATGCGCATGATCATTGGCTTGGTCGGTTTATTCTCTACCACGTACTGCACTACTGCTTTGGCCCAATCATCGCATCGCGAAATGCCGCCAAATCGCGCACCAAAAATCGCCTTGACCTTAGGGTTGTCGAGGAGCAGGCCCAGCATGGCACGTAGTTTCTCCTGGGTGGGTGCACCGCCTGAATCCATGAAATTAGCCGCTCGTCCCCCATAGTGCTGGATAAGGTCAAGGGCAGCAATGCCGAACCCGGCTCCGCCCGGAAAAACGCCGATATCGCCTTCGAGATCAACATAAGGGATTCCTGCTTTCTTGGCGATCTTCTCGCGCTCACTCATTTCTCCTACTTCGTGACGTGCACGTATACCCATTTCCTTAAGCACTGGATGTCTGAACATAGCATCTTCATCCAGATCCACCTTGGCATCCAGCAAGCACAACTTGCCGTTTTCCGTGACTACTAGCGGGTTGATTTCTGCTACCTTGCAGTCATACTCGACGAATAGTCCATAAAGTGCACGGACAATCCCGGCTGCAGCATTTAGTAATGAACCTCCAATATCAAGTTCACTTGCAATGGTTCTTGCCGCAAATGCATGGAATTTATCGCCAGGATTCAAGTAATACTTTAATATATCTCCTGGTTCTTGCCGCGCGATCTCCTCGATATCAATACCGCCTCGCTGACTCGACATGATGAGTGGCTTGTGTGCTAAACGGTCAACAATGACCGCAAGATATAGTTCCCTGCTTATTTCTACCTTCTTTTCGACCAATACCTTATCGATGACATGGCCGCCATGTTTCTTACCAAGAATTTGGGCGATTACCTGCTCGGCCTCTGCCCTGTCCTGGGCAATCTGTACAAGCCCTGCCTTACCGCGGGCGCCGGTAAATGCCTGTGCCTTTACGACAACAGGATACACCGCATTAGCAAGCCTATCCAGGCTATCCTTGTCGATGACCACATGGTCGAGAACGGGCAGTCCGTGGCGCGCAAAAAGGCGCTTGGCCTCATATTCGTATAGTCTCATGACCGTCTTATTATATTAATTATCGGGAATAATGCAATAGAATCAACTATACAGAGCGCGCAATGTCGAAGTCGATAAAATCGCAGTGATGAATCACAATCGCTTCTCTTGAGCGCTGTACAAATTCACCTTCCTTGGAATGAGCCGCAACTATATGGGCAATCTCCATCGGCAATCCCACCTGCAACACCAAACCATAACCGGAAACCGGGTGACGAACCAACTTACCCAAGGCACTCTTCTTGATCGTACCCTTATCCCGCACATACTCGAGCAGCTTTCCGACATCATGCACCAAAGCGCCGGCAATGAGAATATCAAGATCTAAATCGTCGCGCGCCTCGGCAATAGAAATCGCCATTTTGGTTACCGCACGCGTGTGCTGGATCAAGGTCTGTTTTGTCTCGGTCAATAGGGTGAAAGGTACATCTTCCAATTTTTCCCATTTCCCCTTACCTGCCGCTAAGAGCCACGCCTTGACTACTCCGTTACGCAGCTCTTCGTCTCTGATCTTTACGATCTCGGGCAGTAATTCTTCGATACGCTTTTTGTCCATATAGACCTATCCTCTTATTGTTCTATGCGCATTTTTTCAAATATGAGAGCAACCCACCCGCAGCCATTATCTCCAATTCCAGGGATGAAAGCGTTTCCGCCTGCAATGATTCCCCGGTGCTGATGTTACTAATCCGGCCGTTTGTGATATCAACTTCCAGAACATCACCGTCATTCAGGCCGGCAGTCGATGCTAAGACAAGGATGGGCAAACCCGTATTCACGCAATTACGGTGAAATATCCGGGCAAAGGACTCTGCGATCACCACCGAGATACCGATTCCCTTGATCGCGACTGGCGCATGCTCGCGCGATGATCCGCAACCGAAGTTCTCGCCGGCAACGACGATATCACCGCGTGCCACCTCTTTCAGGAATGCCGCGCCTTTTTCTGTACCCTCCATAGCATGGCACGCCATCTCTTCCTTATCTGTGAGAGGCAGGTATTTACCCGGATAGATCTGGTC
>JASFEK010000120.1:0-6150 GCA_050124875.1 Caldifarciminota bacterium
AATCACTACCACTGGTAAGGTAGTTATTAAATAGAAAACAAGGAGGTGTTATGCACCGATATCTGCTATTGTTCTTACTAGTCGCTTTTGGCAGCGCTAGCGTCCTCGTCGTCAACGGCGACTTCGAACAGCCACTAACAGACGGCTGGTCAGAAACCATGTCTGGTGCCGGCGTCATGGAGATCACACGCGGCATTGGGTATGATCCAGACCCCGACTATGAGGTATATCTGCACAAAGGTGATGGCACAGGCAATGTTGAAATAACGCAACTTACGTATGTACCGACGACCGATCTGCAATTCTCAGTCGACGCCAAACTCTATGCCTACGGGACTTCAGCTCAATGCTGGTCCGGCTCTGGAATCTGCCTATACTATCTGAACTCAACCGATGACGTATTGGGATGGTCGAGAATATGTGCACGCACCGTAGCTTGTCCCTGGACGAGCAGCAGTACAACGCATGCAATTGAGGCTACTGATACACTATGGCACACCTATTCGTTCAACCTCAATGACGAACTCGACTATGTCCCCGGAGTCAACCGGCAGGAGATTGCTAAGGTTCTGGTTTCTGTGATCGCTCAGTGCGTAGACGACTGAGGGGACACTGAAGAGGCGGAGGTCTCCGCCGATAATATTGTCCTCAACTATACAGGAACTGACCCATATGTTGCCTGCATGGAAAATAATGTATACGACCTAAGCGGCAACAACAACGGACGCATTGACCCCGGCGAAACTGTTGATCTCACGGCAATGGTCAAAAACGTAGGTGGGGTCGATTTCACCAATCTGAATTCCACGCTGGAATGCAATGACCCGTACATTACAGTGACTGACAACTCCGGGAATTTCGGGGCAATACCTGTTGATAGTTCAAAAGAGAATACGAGTGATCCCTATGTGGTTTCAGCAGATATAAATGCCCCTCAAGGGCACAGTGCTGATTTCCGCATAATCTTCACCGAGGCAGCCTTTGTTGATACGTTTGAATTCTCTATGGTTATAGGCTCGTACCACTATATGGTCTGGAATCCAGACCCGACGCCAAACCCGGGTATGGCAATGGACAGTCTGCTTACTTCCCTAGGCTATACTGGCAACTATTCAACCACGCTCACGACTGATAACTTGGAGATGTACCGTGCTATCTTTGTCTGTGTTGGGATATTCTCCAACAACTACGTAATCAACGCGGGAAGTCCTGAAGCAATAGCCCTTGTCAATTATCTCAATGCAGGTGGCAACATGTATCTCGAAGGTGGCGATGTATGGTACTATGATCCGCTGGGCAGTGGGTATAATTTCTGCCCGCTCTTCGGAATGCAAGCAGTTGCCGATGGGACCAGTGATGGCGGACCGTTCGCGGGCGAAGTAGGGACGTTCACTCAAGACATGATCTTCCAGTACGGTGGTGAGAATAGTTACATCGACCACATAAATCCTATTGGCACAGGGTTCCTTATTTTCCATGACACAAACAACAACTACAACTGCGGCGTCGCCAATGATGCAGGGACCTACAAGACCGTAGGCCTGTCATTCGAACTCGGTGGGTTGATTGATGCCGGTGCCGGCAACACACGCCAGGATCTCCTGGATTCCATCATGGGTTTCTTTGAAATCACGACCGAAGTCGAGGAAATCACAAAACTGGATGTGAAGGCACCACTGATGCAGCTGTCTCCAAACCCATACCGAACGACAACGACAATCCGATACTCGATACTGGATTCTCGATACTTAACACAGAACCCTCTTATTAAGATCTACGACGCATCCGGACGTCTCGTGAAATCCATTGATCTAGCATCGAGTATCCAGAACCAAGAATCGACAATTTCATGGCACGGCGATGACAATGCCGGCAGGAAATTGTCGGCCGGTGTGTACTTCGTGCAACTGCAGACTGACACGCATACGGAAAGTCAGAAAGCCATACTAATAGAATAACTCAACCCGGATGATTATAGGGGGAAGTGCGAAAACACTTCCCCCTTTCTTTTCGTAACATGCTCGATATATGTCACAAAAACAGCGCAAATTGCACCTTGACAGAAGCGGGTAATTCCTTATACTTTCCACGAAGGCAGCTTATACTTTGATGAAACAAGCTGCCATAATCTAGATACGCTAGATACTAATATCGGAAAAGGAGGTTATTGCATGAGGAAATTTCTGGTTCTAATCATGCTTGTCAGCATTGCTGCCGCGTCAAATTACATACAAAACGGCGATTTTGAACAGGCGATCAACATCGGTTGGACGCAGATAATGGCCGGCGGCGGAACGATAATAAACCGAGGCACAACTTACCACCCTGATTCTGACTATGAGATCTATGTCTATAAGTCAACCGGGACGACTGGTTATGCCCAACTCTGGCAGATTGCCGAGATACCAACGTGTAACATAGATCTATCATTCAGCGCCAAACTCTATGCCTGGGACAATTATAACGGAGCATGGGCAGGCGCGGCGGTTAGAATCGAATACCTTGACAACTCTAACGTCTCGCTAGGTGAGACGCGGGTTTGCCGCTGGAGCTACGACTGTCCGTGGACGAACGCAGCTGATTGTCATATCATTCAAGTAACCGACTCGAGTTGGCACGATTACGATTTCAATCTGCTCGATGAACTCAATAATGTACCTGCAGTCAATCCGGATGAAGTCGCGAAAATCAAGATCACCCTCAACGCGCAAGTCGTACATTGCTGAGGGGCGAGCGAACAGGCGAAGGTCTTCGCCGATGACTTCGTTCTTGGCTATGAGGGGTCTGACCCCTATTTGGTTTTCGTTAGAAGCACGGTCTATGATGCTGGAGGTAACAACAACGGACGGCTGGATCCTGGTGAATCCATCGACCTCACCTCAACCCTGGTCAATATCGGTGGTGCCGATATAACCAGTCTCAATACAACCATTCAAAGTTCTGATCCTTACATAACGATTACAGACAATGCAGGGTATTTTGGTTCACTTCCCGTGGATAGTGTGAAAGAAAATACGGGCGATCCCTATGTGTTATCGTCCAGTGCTTCAGCACCTCACGGTTACAGCGCTGCATTCACGCTCATCGCTACCGGTGATGGTGGATTCGCCGACACCAGCTATTTTGACCTCTGCATCGGCCAAGACGCACCCACAGACACCGGTCACTATTACGCCTACTATTCTGGTGGACCACATCCCCATTGTCCAAGCTTTGACTGGATCGCCATTGACACAACGCAATCAGTCAATGTTGGAACATCCCTTGATCTGCTGGACAACCAAAATGCCTTGGTGAATCTACCATTTAATTTCACGTATTACGGCACCAGTTACAATAGCATTTCGGTGGGTTCGAACGGTTTCATTACCATGGGTTACACGACTGATGTTGATTGGTCGAACACCGGAATTCCAAGTGCCGACGGACCACCCGCCATGATTGCACCATATTGGTCAGACCTGGATCCAGGCAATGCGGGCGCACCCAGTGACATATACTGGTACTATGACCAACCCAACAACCGGTTCATCATTGAATACTTCCAGGTAGAGCACTGGCCAAGCGGTTCCCACGAAACGTTCGAGGTTATACTATATGATCCGGTTCACTACCCAACTCCAACGGGCGATGGCGAGATCGTTGTTCAATATCTAGTGCCCCCACAGACCAACATCGGAACGATCGGTATTGAGAACAGCACGGAGACGGTAGGAATTGAGTACTACTACAACGATGATTACAATCAATGGGCCATACCGGTTACTGCAAACTTCGCTATCAAATATACTACGCACGACCCCACACCGGGAATCAACGAATTTGACGAACCCACGCCAGTCTCACAGCCGCTACTACAGGTCAGCCCGAATCCCTGCCGACTGATGACAACCATCAGCTTCAGCATGGCGCAAAGCACAGAGTACAAAACGCTACATATTTTCGATGCTGCTGGGCGTCTAGTGAAATCCTATAGTCTGGAATCGATTATCGAGAATCAAGCACCTGAAGTTGTGTGGGACGGTACTGATCAGGCTAATCGGAAGGTTCCTGAGGGCGTCTATTTCGCGCATGTACAAACCTCTACTGAACAGGCTACAGCAAAAATAATCATGGTTAAATAGGTACAAATATCGTTGAAAAAGGGGGCTTTCAAGCCCCCTTTTTCTTAGACCAATTCTTGACAAATCCATAATTATCTGTATAATGATTCATGAAAAAACTATTGATTTTGTTACCCTTCATAGCCTTTTTCCTTGTATTGTGTTCAGAAGCACCAGAGTTACCCGGACCAACCAGCCGCACCGTACTTACTGAATTCTTCACCGAGGATGGTTGAGCATTCTGTGCGCTTGCGGAGCAAGCGCTCGATAGTCTGGTCAAGATATACGGTGATTCGCTGGCAGTTATCTCCTACAATCACACACAAGGTAACGTTGCGGTGATCGGTCCCCGCTGGGAGTTCTACAATCGGCCCATCTACCCCACAGCGGTGTTCGATGGTACGGATGAGGTCTTCGAGCAAAACCCAAACGCATACTTCACGACCTATGACGAACACATAATCGCCGCCAAGGCTGATACTCCTAGCTATAACCTGGAACTCACGGCGACCGCCACGGCAAATGCTGGAAACCTAGGACTCAAGATCGTGACTGCAGACACAATACCAGAAGGGCCGATGATCGCCTACGTCGTGATCTGCCAGGACAGCATACCGGGAATGCTGGGGCTTTTCAGCTACGTATGCCAGCAACTATACACTTTTCCGGTCACGTTAGTGTACCCTGACAGTTTAGATACTAACATTGTATTCAACCACAACATACCGGTTGAAAATATGACCGCGGTTGTTTTCGTGCAAGACACAACGTCAAAGAAAGTAATGCATGCAGTAACTAAACAATTTGAGGAGGAATAATGAAAAAACTCACGCTGCTATTACTTGTGCCGATAGTTTTTGCCTTTGCCGACGAAGGCGCTGCGGCAAGCGCGCCGGGTTTCACACTTGAAGATGTTGACGGCAACATAGTCAACCTTGATTCACTGCTGGAAAAGGGACCTGTCCTAATGAGCTTCTGGGCACTATGGTGCAAGATGTGCATAAAGGAACTGGATGCCTTGCGGCCGTATGCCGCTGAACTCGATTCCATGAACATAACATTACTGGCGATAAGCCAGGACAAGACGCGGTCCGTACCCAAGGTGAAACCGTTCGCGACAAGCCATAAGTGGACATATCAGGTTGTGCTCGATCCTGAGAACATGATGCGGGAACTGTACAATGTCCAGGCAATGCCCACGTTCTTCATCATCGATCAAAACAAACAAATCACGTTCACGCATCAAGGATACAAGCCGGGCGATGAAGAAGTGATAATGGCCAAGGTCAGAGCGCTCTGTGAACAAGGTGGCGAAAGTGAGCAGTAGTAAACGGCTCACCGTTTTGGTTCTCGCCATTCTTTTCGCCGGCTCGGCCTCTTTTCTGAATGCACAGGATTTGCGACTCAGTGGTGCAAATTACGGTGAGTACTGGTTATTCTTTGAGGACGAGGAGGCCGACACAAACTATGAAGAGCATTTGGAGGACAAGCTTAAGGTAGCATTGAGTTACGGTGACATCACCTTACGCGGCGTATTTTTCTTCTCTGATCCTTCGTTGCCCAGTGTTGAAAAACTCTCTTACATTGACTACAGCGTGCAGTACAACAAGGACCCGGTAACCATATTGTATGGACGCTTCAATAAAACGTTCGGCCGCGGACTGGTTCTCAATCAGTTTTTCGACGAAGATTTCAAGATCGACAAATCACTCTTTGGGATACAGGCTGGAATAAAATACTTCAATAGCCAGCTCACTCTTTTGTCCGGTAAACCAAGAAACGTCTTCTTCGAGGAAAACACCTACAGCATAAAAAACGATGACGACAGCACAGCACAGGTACGCGGTGTGGACCTCGAGACAAAGATAATTCCAAGAGTGGTTGTGGGTGGACGCTACGTCAGAGTGAATCGAGAAATTGACCTCATTCCAGAAGCATTCACCGAACTCTTCGGTGGTAATATCGGCTTCAGAACTGGGCCTTTTGATGCCTATCTCGAATACGCGCAACAACTTAGCACGCGCCCAGGCCTCGGCGGAAGATTAAA
>JASFEK010000121.1:0-6148 GCA_050124875.1 Caldifarciminota bacterium
ATCCCGAATCTTGCTCCAGCAGATAATCTTAACGGAATGTCTGTTTCACCGTTACCTAAGAAGATTATCCCCGGTTCGACAAAGAGGTGAGTGTTCGGATTCAAGGGATAATTGAGGCCTACACCACCCCTGATCGAATAACGCTTTTCCGTCCCTGTTCCGGTTTCATAAACCGTCAACGCAATTCCTGAGTGAAAATACAGCTGAAAACTTATATTGCGCAGGGGCAAATAAATGAATGCGTCGAGTGAGCCTTCGCGATTCAAGTGGAAGGTTGTGGGATCGAAGATGATTTCGGCGAGATCGAGCCTGAAACCAATGCATCGAAGCGGGTTGACCACAGCCTCCGCTCCAATGCCAAATTGGTACTCATGATCCATGTAAAGGGTTGCTTTTGGGCCGATTTCAATCAACGGCCTCGCAGTAGTTTTGGCGCCTACAAGTGAGACGGCAGCAAGCAACACTAGAATTATCAGAAGTTTTTTCATAATATACTCCTAAGAGAATTGTAATCAGAATTAGGATTTTGTCAAGACTTAAGTCTAGTAATGGGCCAAAAGGATAGATTGGGGTCAGACCTGGAAACTAGAAACTATCTGTTAAAGAGCTTCGCGATTCGTTCTAATCACTAGAGCAACAATATTCTACTCCGATTATTGCCGTGCGAACCCCCTGGATTCCCCGATTAGGCTTGCCCTCTGACTTGATCAGGGGTCGGGGAATGACACGCGTTCCTGGGAGTGCAAGTGCGTTGACTTCAAATGCCTTATAAGTATAATCTAGCAACAGGGCACGAGCACCTGCAATGTGTGCCGTGTGTGTGTTAGCACCGAGCACCGAGACCCTGCCGTGTCTGCCGGGATGGCGGAATTGGCAGACGCACTAGGTTCAGGACCTAGCGCCCGCAAGGGTATAGGGGTTCAAATCCCCTTCCCGGCATTATCGGATTGAAGATCACGCAGGCAAGCAAATACCTATTCCGGTTCCGCGCGGCTATTGCCGCGGTCTTTTTTTTGACCCTGGTCCTCTTAGCAAAGCCCGCAACATCATTGATCGCCCATGTTTTCATCGCCGCGGGCATCGCCTTGAGGCTTTGGGCAGCCGGCTATATCGGTCCTACAGCCCGTAGCCCTGCATTCAGCGGGACGCATCGCATCAGCAATGGCCCTTATCGTCTGCTAAAACATCCCCTATATGCCGGCAACTTTTTTTTGGTGCTGGGTGTGGTCATGATGTACAACCCACCCCGGTGGTTAGGCATTGCGTATATTGTCCTGTTCTTATTGATGTACGGACTCATTTCCTTGGGCGAACTGTATTACCTGAGAGGAAAACCCGCTATCAAGGCCGCATTTAGTGTACGCAACCTACAAGGCGAAATATCAACCCTGATAGTAATGGTAGTCATCTATGCGTTGTGGTTCTGGTTGATCAATAGAGGCTAAACGCGGGCGTCAGTATCCCTCAATTGCCGATTCGTCTATCCTCTCGAAGTCGTCTTGATACTCAAAGCGTTCCCTGAATGCATGAGTATCACAGGAGTCTTCAGGTTCGGTGCCCTTGATGTATACTTCCTCGGTTACGCTCGGACAGTGCATTCGCGCCAATAAACCAGTTTCCTGGCATATGCGGCAGGTGGTGATCCCCGAATGAGGCTTTGTGAATTCCTCTTCGGGCATGCTGTCAATGACGGCCATGAAATGCCCCCAGATCGGTGCCGAAATGAAGCCACCCGTAGCATCCTTGAACATGCGGTTATTATTATCATAGCCTGCCCATACCCCGCAAGCATATTTAGGCGTATAGCCGATGAACCAGGCATCACTATAGTTATTCGTCGTGCCTGTCTTACCAGCGGCAGCGCCTTTATAGTAATCCCGCACATGGTAACCAGTACCGCCATTTACTACTGATTCCATGATGTTGGTCATGACGTAAGAGGTCTGGGCCGACAACCGGCGTTCGGGTAATGGATTATTGATCTCGATTAGCGTGCCGTCCTTGTCGGTTATCTTGCGGATCATTATGGGTTCGATGCGCTCGCCGAGATTCGCGATCGTACCGACCGCGTTGACCATTTCCAGTAGGTTCACTTCGCACGAACCCAGTGCCAGCGAAACGACCGGGAGCAGCGGCGATGCAACGCCCAGGTCATGGGCATACCGGACGACGAGTTCTGGTCCGATGCTTCTTATCAACCTGATCGCTACGAGGTTTCTTGAATATTTCAGTGCCGTCTTCACCGTAATCGGCCCCATGAACTTGCGGTCATAATTGGATGGTCGATATATGCTATCCATACCAGGTACCTCAAGCACGATCGGCAGGTCGAGCACAATATCCGTAGGAGTGAAGCCATTATCCACGGCCGTGGTCCAGACGAATATTTTGAACGCGCTTCCTGCCTGGCGCCGGGCTTGGGTTGCCCGGTTGAACTGGCTCTGGGAGAAATTCCTGCCGCCGATCAGTGCCTTGACTTCACCAGTACGATAATCCAACAGCACGAATGCACCCTGGACATAAGGGATCGCGGTTACGGTGTCGCTTAGCGTTACCGAGTCGAAATCCGCCTTGGGATGGGGCAATTTATGGTCTTCTTCTATCTTTGCGAGATGCTCTTCCAGGATCTCCTCGGCGATCGTCTGCATGCGCGTGTTGATCGTGGTGTATATGTTAGCGCCGGTGCGGTAGAGGAATTCAGGCCCGTATTTGAGTTCAAGATATCGTCTGATCTCTTCAAGGAAGTACTCACCGGCGCGCTTTTTCTTTGTCAGTTCGGCAACGCCCAATGGTGCATTCACCGCCTCCGCGTATTCCTCGGGTGAGATCTTCTTGTTCTCGAGCATCTTCCTCAGGACCAGGTTGCGGCGTTGCATTGCCAGTTCTGGGTGTTTGTAGGGTGAATAGCGCTCCTGCGATTTGGGGAGGGCCACGAGAAGCGCGCACTCAGTGAGGTTGAGGTCTGCAATATCCTTCTTGAAATAGTAATCGGCGGCCGTAGCGACACCGTAATGTCCTTGCCCGAAGTTTATTTGATTCAGGTACATCTCCAGGATCTCGTCTTTGGTATAGGCCCGCTCGATCCTCGTTGCCAGTGCCATTTCCTTGAGTTTACGCATCACGGTTTGCTCCATGGTCAGGAACATGTTGCGCGCAAGCTGCATGGTTATTGTACTGCCGCCCTGCACGATCCGCATGTTTACGATATTGATCAGGAGAGATTTGAAAAAGCGTAGTATGTCGACACCCCAGTGATTGTAGAAGCGTTTGTCCTCGATGCTGATGAACCCGTCTATCAGGTGCTGGGGCACACGTTCCAGATTCGTGAGCTCTCTCCGCTCGATGAAGAATTGACTGAATATTTCACCTTGATCATCATAAACCTTGGTCGATATCGGTGGCGCAAAGAAAGATATCGATTCGGCCGGTGGCAGATCATTAACGATCGCATGGTAGAAACCAATGATTAAGCCCAGCGCCAAGGGTATCATGGTGATCAGTATCCAGCGCCAGATCTTTTTCTTAGATTGCTTCTTCTGTTTTTTCATCGAATAAATATATCCTTTTTGGGTTAACCCTGAGAGTGAATGATTGTCCGACCCTGGGCGCAGCATCTTCGGGCACGCGCGCCGAAAGCATAATATCACCACAACGGCCGTGAATATATAATTCGTTTCCCATGGGTTCGATAACATCGACCACAATGTTCACACTCGAACCGCGAGTCATTGAGAAATCAGTGGGCCGGATGCCTATGATCACGGGCCGATCCGTGTGTTTCTTGAACCCGCTGCCAAGCTTCAGTTTCATGTCGCGCCCGTGAAACTCGATCTGCTTCCTGCTCTGCTTTATCATGCCCGGAATCAGGTTCATGGGCGGGCTGCCGATGAATCCGGCTACGAATTTGTTCTTTGGTTTCTTGTAAAGGGCAACCGGATCAGCTACCTGTTGCACTTCGCCATCCTTGAGTACGACGATTTTTTGACCGAGGGTCATTGCTTCGACCTGATCATGAGTTACGTAAATGATCGTCGCCTGAATTTTCTTGTGGAGACGGGAGAGTTCTGCGCGCATCTGAACACGTAACTTGGCATCGAGGTTTGATAATGGTTCATCAAAGAGAAATAGCTTGGGCTGGCGCACGATCGAACGGCCAAGGGCAACCCGTTGCCGCTGGCCGCCAGACAACTGCCTCGGTTTTCGAGCCAACAGGGTTGAGATACCAAGGGTTTCTGCGGTCTCCTCTACGCGGTGCTTGATTTCTGCCTTGGGGTACTTGCGCATGCGTAGGCCAAAAGCCATATTATCATGTACACTCATGTGAGGATACAATGCATAGTTCTGAAAGACCATGGCCACATCGCGGTCTTTGGGCGACATGTCATTGACCAGCTGCCCCTCAATGTAAATTGAACCAGAAGTGAGTTCTTCAAGACCGGCGATCAGACGCAGGGTGGTTGTCTTGCCGCAGCCCGAAGGGCCGACCAGCACGGTGAATTCCCGGGGTTGGACCTCAAATGAGATATTCTTGGCCGCGTAGATGTCCCGGTCATAGACCTTGGTAACATTCTCCAGAAGGAGTTTAGCCATGCTTCCAGATAATGTTCAGGATTTTTATCAAGGTGTTGCGCAATTCCTTTCTGGATACTACTATATCGACTAGACCGTGCTCTAGCATGAATTTAGATCTCTGGAATCCGGCTGGTAGTTTGCCACCGATCGTCTGTTCGATCACCCGAGGCCCGGTAAAGCCCAGCAGGGCGCCGGGCTCAGCTATGATTATGTCACCCAGGGATGCGTACGAAGCCATTACACCAGCCGTGGTTGGATGCGTAAGAATTGAAATATAAGGAAGTTTCTTTTGATTGAGCAGGGCCAGTTCCGTTGAGGTCTTGGCCAGTTGCATCAGGGATAGAATGCCCTCTTGCATGCGCGCTCCGCCTGATGCCGAGAGGATGATCAGCGGTATTTCTTTGTCGTATGCCAGCCGGATGGCCCGGGCGACCTTCTCGCCCACCACTGACCCCATGCTACCGCCCATGAAGCCAAAATCCATGGCAGCAAAGACAAGCTCGGTGCCGTCAATGTGCGTAATGCCGTAGACCACCGCATCTTTCATGGCCATCTTGTGCTGAGCTTCCTTCATCTTCTTCTTGTAGCCGGGAAATTCAAGGGGATCTAGTGGCTCGAGGTCAGTATCAAGTTCCTCCATCTTCGCGTCGTCGAGCAGTAATGCAATGTAATCACGGCAGCTTATACGGAAGTGGAACTGGCACTTCAGACAAATCCATAGATTCTTCTCCAGTTCTTTCCTATATAGGATTTCGCCACAGGCCTCACACTTGGCCCAGAGCCCGTCAGGCATTTTCAGCTTATCTTCGGGTTTTGCCTTTATGTTCTTCTTGAACCACATCGTTATATTCTAATCCAATTCACTGAAAATGTCAACATGTCAATTTTTCTAAGGTTTTCTGGTTAACGTGGGGCTTTGAGTATGAGAATTAGGCCGAGCACGCCGAAAACGAGATTTGGCAGCCAGGCAGCGAGCCACGGGCTTAGGATTCCAGCCACCCCGTAGGCCCGGCTGGATTGAATAAAACCCCAGTATACAAAGGAAAACCCGATGCTAATGCCCAGGCCGACGGCAATGCCGCCCCGGCGCAGGACCACTGATATTGGTAGGGTGATCAAGAGTAGTACAATGGTGATGATCGGGTATGAAAAGCGGTAATTCAACTCGACTTTTTCTTTTACTACGTCCTGGCCTGCCCGCTGACGCCTCCTCACGAAATTTGTGATTTCCACGAAGTTCATTTCCTCAACCGGTTTGATCTTTTTCAGAAAATCGCTCGGCTTCTCCCTCAACCCAGGCATCTCGAGTATAGTATGTTTGGTGACACTTTCCTGTCCCAGAGTGTCGAATTGACGCACGGTCGCGTTTTCAAGTACCCAGATCCCATCGTATCTACCATAGGGTGAATCTATGCGCTGCTTAATCCGGTTATCTTCGGCAGTCTGCCATAACACCACCTGGTCCAGGGTATTGCTTCGGCCGTCGAATCTCCGGATATGGTAAATCCAGTTATCTTCTCCATAATAGAAGAAATTCCTACGCCAGGAATAGATGCGTTTTGGACGACGGTTAATG
>JASFEK010000122.1:0-6125 GCA_050124875.1 Caldifarciminota bacterium
CGGTGGTCGCCGTATCATTAGGCACATGATATCAGAACACCTAAAGCTCTGTAGTGAATGCCAGGCAGAACTTGCTGCCATGTCTTCGGTTTCAGATGCCCTCGAGACGCTGGAAGGCTTCGAAGTACCGCCTTTTTTCATAACGCGGCTAAGACAAGGAATTAGAGAGCAGGAGAGGCCAGTGCCATTTTTCAAGAGAATAAGAAGTGTGGCTATCTCTACAGCCACTGCCCTTGGTGTGATCATTTCATTGTTCATAGGAAATCAGGCAGGCAGAACGATTTATCAAGCGATCGCACGCGCTCCGGAACCGGTCGAGGCTGAGACAAACGAGGTTTTCGGCGTTGGTGCGTTTGAAGAATTCCCAGAAGGTTCATTATCCGATATATATAGTGAACTAGTCACAGGAGGGAACAATGGATAAGAAGATACTGGTTGTAGTTCTGGTCATTTCTGTGGCGATAAATTTAGCAACTGTATTCACGCTTGGATACTTCTGGTGGACCAGACATGGCGTCGCTAGACAAGATGTTTTTATCCGGCCGAATATGATGCATGAACTGCACCAAACACGAATGGCCAGGGAGTTGAACCTGAGTGACAGACAGATAGAAGAGATGAAAGAAGTAAACGAGGAGATGAAACTGGCTATGCAGCCGTTACGTGAGGAATTGTTCGAGAAGCGGGAAGCGTTAATGTCTTTGCTCCGTGACGAAGAAATGGACAGAGCGAAGGCCGATGTACTGATCGAGCAGATAGCTGGGCTGCAGGCAGAACATGATGCACGGATTTTTGACCGAATACTATCGATGAAGAAGATCTTGACTTCGGAACAACAGAGGCGCTTGGGTTCTTTGATGCATACACTGCTGGAATCCGGTCGGCCACCGGACATGCCACACGCGCCAGTTCATCCCCATCGTCGCTTTGAATTACCTCGAGGCGAAAAAGGACGTTAATATGTTTATCAAAAGAAAGGAGAAAAACATGCTTAAACTGAAATCGAAACAGATCGTGCTGCCGATCGCAGTATTGTTGCTCGTTGCAGGAACTGCGTTTGCACAACCACCAGGAACACAAGAAAAGGCTGGCGGTAGAAAAGGAATGCATGGATGCGAGAAACACGATCAGAGAATGATGATTCCCGACTTGACTGAGGAACAGCATGAACAGATCAAAGCGTTGCGGGTTGAACATATGCAATCGATGCAGACCCTACGCAATGAATTCGGAGAGCACCAAGCTCGCTTGCGAACACTGACCACAAAATCCAAAGTGAATATGAACGAGGTTAATCGCGTGATTGATCAAATAGGTGCGCTCAGGACGCAAATGATGAAGCAAAGGGTAGCACATCACCAGTCGATCCGCGAGTCACTCACCGACGAACAACGTGTATTCTTTGATGCCCATCGCCCTCCGCATGACGGGTCTCATCATGAAGGAAAACATCCCGGCAAGGGAATGCATAGATAAACGAAGACGGGGTTTGCGGCATGCGCCGCAAACCCCGTTGCTTTCGTAAGGTAATTAACTTAGTAAACTACAGCATCTTTAATCTCTAATTATGAATAATACTTACAGCGGAAATCTGTAATTCAGATTGACTAGAATTGAGGTCCGCTTACCTAGAAATCCGGCTTCGGCTTGAAGGTTCCACCTTTTTGTCAATTCGAATTGAGCGCCGGCTATCATGTTCCATGTTTGCTCGGGGTGCTGTTGTGCCTCGTAATCTAGCCGTGTATCCACTCCGCCCTGCATCATGGTTTGAACGAATGCGTCGATAAACTGCTGCTCTTCCGGAGTCAAATCTTGGTACCAGGGTTGCTGATAGTAATCCTGGAATTGCCCCGCTAATTCCTCGGTTACTATGTCTGCGAGCAAGAATCGACCGTTGACCATGGATTCAGGCTCCTGATACATGGTGCCGAGCCAGATCTGCAGTCGTCTGTTCTTCATTAGCTTCAGTGTACGGCCCAGACGGAGCGAGAGGACTGTTGCCCTCACTGGATCGTAATAGTCCTCCATATCCGTCCACGCAAGATTTCCATTGGCTGTGATCCAAAAACCCTGCAAGCCGAAGGCGATAATTGCGCCTCCTCCGTACGACCAGCCCGTGAAATCGACGGTCGTTTCGAACTCAAAAGGCGCATTTAGCGTTACATCCGCCTCTGCTTTTGCATAGCCAAACATGCCATATATATTAAGGAACGGAAACAACCAGAGATCGACGCGCGCGTTCACATTGCTCGCTTCGTTAGTAACATCTTCGAACCCCACAAACGCGAGGGGCATCAACTGATCATCGCCCAGGCCAAGTGAAACCTGATCGATAATAGTACTTGAGCTCTGCTGGTAGTAGCTTACATTGACGCCGATGGGTAGAGGTAGATCAAAACCTTTCCGTATTACATTTTCCCCAAATAAGGGGAAGATGTAGGGATATTCTGCTGTTGCGAGGCTGTCTTTCTCGCTTTCTGTTCTCGCTAGATCGTAATCAGGTACATGGGCGAATGCAATTGCAGTTAGTAGTAGCATGAGAAGTGCTTTACATATTCCCTTTCTTAGCACACGGCAATTACTCATATCGAGCCTCCTTTCAGGAGCATATTGTCTGATTCTACACTCTTTATGTTCATTGTCAATATAGAAACGGTGATTACCGCAATTGGCTGATAGGTGGTTGGTTCTTGTTGTTGCATTGTGACTTCGGGTGATCATTAGTAATATTGACAGTATGCTGGTTTCCAATATACTCGTGATGATATGAACATATATGCAAAAGTCATGGTTATTAGATATCGTGACCTAACCATCAGGTAGTGTGGATATCATGGTTGCATGTTTGTTTCTAATCGTCATAAGTTGGCAACAAGGTGTGCGTTATGAAATAAAAGGCCGTCTCGACATTGATAACCATTCATTAACTGCAACCGAAAGATTAACTTATTACAACAACTCATCACACAATATTGATACTGTGTACTTCCATCTCTATGCCAATGCGTACCGGGATGCAAAGACATATTACGCGCGCGAGGCATACAAGATGGGCAATGAGAAATACGTCAAGGCGGAACCTGGAGCGCGTGGTTATATTGATGTCAAAAAGGTAGCCAGTGGTGATGTTTTATTACCGCATAATACTGATGGAACTGTCATGACACTGCCTTTGGATCAGTGCCTGGAAGCTGGGGATTCGCTTGTTCTGGAAATTGAATTCCATGTGAAGGTACCAAAGGGATTTCCGGGATTTGGTTTTTGGGCTGACCATTATGAAATGACTCAATGGTATCCTAAGGTGTGTGTCTTTGACGGAAAGGGCTGGCACAACGAACCCCTGCATCCGCTGGAATGTACGTATGGAGAATTCGGAGCATATGAGGTCATTCTAGATGTCCCTGGCGACTACGTCGTGGCGGGAACCGGTGAACAGGTTGATCCATTGGAGACTCAATTCTTGGATACCCTCATTGTCACCGGTAGAAAACTGCCGCGCGATATGCGTAAGAAAGTACGTTTCCTGGCCGAGAACGTACATGATTTTGCCTGGGTCGCTGGTGCATCCTTTTCTGTTCAACGCCACGTGATTGGCGAGCACTCAATATTGGTCTATAGCCGGGTGCCGAATACCAGCAAGGCTAGGGGTGTCGCTAGATATGTCGAGGATGCATTTGTGAGATACGATCGTTGGTTCGGTGAGTATCCATACAAGAACATGAGTGTCGTTGACGGCTTTCATGACGGCGAAGCCGTGTATCCTCAGATAGTGGTTCTTGGGTTTAGTGAAGATCAGTTCACCAGGCTGTTCGAATCCGAAATAGCACTTGCTCTAGGGCAGCAATGGTTCGGCGGCGCAATAGGGCCGAGAATGCCCGACGACGCATGGCTTGGTAGAGGATTTTCGACTTATGCTTCGATCCGATACATGGAGGATAAGTACGGCAGCGGCAACACGCTGATCAAGCTACCCTTCATTCCTCCTTTGTCATTGAGGTATTTCCATCGTTTCTATTACTATGTGATCCAGACGAACCAGCTGGAAAAGCCGATATCTACACCGGCCCGGGACTATGCCGATATCCCCATTGCCTATAGTAATAGCATTGGGTCAAAACCAGCCCTTTTTCTGTTCTCACTCGAAAGGATGATTGGCAAGGAGAATTTTGATCGGATCCTGCAGAGGTACTTTCAGACTTATCGATTCAAACATGTGTCGTCAGATGATCTCCGAGCCATCGGCGACGAGATGTGTGATCTCGATTTGCAGGAACTCTTCGATGAGATACTGGGTTCCATAGCATTCTGCGATTGGCGGGTTAACGATATTGAAGGAAACAAGGTGGTGGCTGAAAACATCGGCGGATTGAGGATTCCGGCAGATCTGCATGTCGTTACTGAGCAAGGAGAACAGGTGTACGCCCTGAGTACAGATGAAGGGCTGCAGGCAGTTGAGGTTCATGACAGTCTGGGCGACATCGAAAGCGCCGCAATCGATCCGTCTGAATACACTATCGACCCGGATTATTGGAATAACTATGCTCCTCGAAGAATCTCCATTAAACCCGCCTTTGATTTTGACTGGCCGTCCTTCTCGACATATCAGATCTTGTGGATGCCGTATCTTTGGTACGGTAGTTATGATGGCATAAAAGCCGGAGGCTATGTCTTTGGTGATAATTTCGCCGATTTCGATTTCGTGAAAGGGGGTTACCAAGTAACCGCAGGCTATACCTACGGGTTCAAGAGCAAGCGACACTACCCTCTACTTAATTATCAAACACCAGTACTTTTCACAGATGGCAAGCGGACGCGCATAAGATTTAGTGGCTCGCGAGCCGAGGGCGGTGATGATCTGAGTATCGGGCTTATTAGTGATTTGGGACGGCCGTTTACGCGCCAACCGCAAATAAAGATTGGTAACATGCTCTCTTACAACAATTTATCAACACTCTCGGGCCTTGATTCCATTGATTGGGACCTGGGTCGGAGTGTTGTTTTCGAGAATGATGTGAAGTTCAGGTACAGAGATTTGGTTGTTAATGCAGAACTTTCGGTGGCCCATCATGCATTGGGTAGTGAATGGGAGTATCTCAAGATGACCATCGAAGCTCGGCGAACGTTCTCGCTTGTTGTCCCTTTGAGTATACGTCTTTTCGTTGGTAAGATATTCGGGGAAGCACCTGCGCAAGAGAAATTGTACTTGAGCGGGGCAATGCGAGGCAGCCAGTTGACAAATATACTGTTTGGGCAGGCAGGTAAATACTCACCCCAGGAACGGATTCATATCCCAGGTGACGGTAATATGCGCGGTTATCAAACCCTGCATATCAAGTCAGACGGAATGTACGCGCTCAATATTGAATTTCCGACTCGTACCTTTTTACGGGTCTTTACTGATGTCGGTTACTATGATAGATTTGCCTTCGATGTCGGGGTGCGTCTGGCTGTTGGATCGGAGACATTCCCTTTCTTGCCGCTGTACGGACTGAGCATATCAGCGAATTTCCCATTGTATAGCTATATCGAAGGTGAACCGTGGAAATTCCGCTGGTCCCTCGGCTTCTCCCTCTAGCCCGGGGACAGGCAGAACATTTTTAACATTTTAGGCATATAAGCCCGCAATTTCGTACAATTTTGGCACGTTCATGGTCTCTGATTGATTTTTTGCGGGGGACAACAGGAAGTTCAAAATGTCAAAAATGTTCTGCCTGTCCCCAATGTATGTGATGTGCAACTTTCCCTCGATTTCCTACGTATTTATAATAGAAGGAAGCGGAGTACTGATAAAAGGAGGAAGCATGTTGCATGCAGGATTGAACAGTAGAGTAACGCTTGGTGTTATTCTGATGTTGGTTTCAGTGAGTAGTGTTGGTGCCGACGTATCACCGGAACTCATTCCCAGAGAGGTTTTATTTGGTAACCCTGTAAGGACGAGCCCCCGTTTATCTCCAGATGGAAAGTTTCTTGCTTATCTCGCACCGGTTGACAATGTATTAAATGTATGGGTCAGATCAGTCGGCGCAGAAGACGACAAGCCTGTTACCATGGATGAGACGCGCGGCATCAACTATTATTCCTGGGCACAAGACAGCAAACATATCCTATATGCTCAGGATGCCGAG
>JASFEK010000123.1:0-6067 GCA_050124875.1 Caldifarciminota bacterium
GCAGTTCCAATTCCTGGTGCATGTCTTGATCGCTTTGGATGTGCTCAATGATCAATTCTAATTCGTCGAGATTGACCGGCTTGTTCAGATAATCATATGCACCGGATTTCATTGCTCTCACTGCAGACTCCACTGTACCATAGCCAGTGAGCACGACAAAATACGTTTCCGGATCGATTTCCTTCATCCGCACGATCGTCTCGATGCCGTCGAGTTCGGGCATTTTCAGATCAAGGATCGCCAGGTCAAAGCCCGTCGTGGTATTCAACCCAACCGCTTCGACCCCCGAGGCCGCGGTGGTGACCACATGTCCTTGCTTCTTCAAGAAACCAGCGAGCAGTTCTCGCTGCGCAGACTCATCATCAACGACTAGAATGTGCATGCTTCGCTATAACAATTCCTTCTCACGCATATCCTTGAGTAGAAACCAGGTTCCCATCGCACCAGCGCCGAAGCCAAACAACAGGGTGAATATGCGTACCAATATGTTCAATATCGGAATGAACCCGAGCACGAATAGTATTATAACGCCAATAATAAAGGACAGATACATTGATATCTCGCCTTTCTTCTTGAATAGCTTGATCACCTGCTCCCCGATCACCAGGCTGACGAATATCGACGCCAAGTACCATAATACTGAGTAGACATACGCGAAGAAAACGCCGAGTGGATACCCGACGAGAATGAGGAACAAGATCGCAATCGCAACCGGGATTACAATAACTCCCAGGAAACCCCATCCCAGAGATTGCCACGTCTTGGTAACCAGCGTATCGGTGATCCGGCGCACGTAGCGGTGGAAAAGCGCGATTAGGAGAATGCCCACGATGATCTTGGCAATGAACACTAGAATCTTGATCACGGCGAAGAAGAAGGCAAACATCGGTGCCAGAGCCGCAAAGACTTGCCCTGTTTCTTTTGTCTCTGGTCTGAGCAATTGCTGTTCACCGATGATCTGCGCGCCCTCTTCAATAATCGGTTCGTTCGCACTGGTCAGTATCAGATCACCCTGGATCTCAGCACTTGATTTCAGTGTCGCCTCATCAGCTCGGATCTTAACACGCCCGCTCTTGCCCGATAAGACAAGCTTGCCGACACTGCCCCTCAATGTTCCAACCACATCACCTTGTACTGACAACTTGCCGCAATATGCGCCGAGGTCTTTACCTACGGACGCATCTTCAGACACACGAATAGTCCCACCAAACAACACGGCATTTCTGGTCACATTGCCCAACAACTCAATGTTACCGCCTGCAGCCCATACGGTCTCCACGCTCTTGGCATCGATCGTGATATTCGCGCCGCCGGTGAAAAACGAACCTCCAACATCGCCCGTTATCTTCACACTCTGTCCAAAGGCATAGACATCACCCAGTACTATTCCTTCGATAGCGATGTTCTGACCGAACATTAGGACATCATCATCGATGATTTCCTCGGGTGCCACCCTAGCCGACTCAGCGCTGCGCGAGGTCAATGCGTGAACCGGCAACATCAGAACCAAAGAACATATTACACCTGGGAGAATCCTTGAGTACTTCATAACACACCTCCTTTGCTAGAAAACGATGGTAAAAGGCTTGAAAATGGTTACCAAAGGCTTTGAGACCCTATGTTCCAGCAGAATCCCGCATTCCATTTTCGCCCTCTTTGAGCCTTTTTCTGCCCTCTCGAGCCTTTTGTATTATATTCCCTCCAACATATAAATCAACACTCCCTTAGAGAACCAGGTTCTCGAGTTGGGATGCTGGCTTCTTGTGCTCGCTTGATGCAAGAATGAGAAGCGGTTATCAGATTCAGTCGAATTTGATCTTGAGTTCTTTTAGCTGTTCTGGCGAAACGACATCCGGGATTCCTTCGAGTAGACCCTGGGCCATGGTCGTTTTGGGAAAAGCGATGACATCGCGCAGGGATTTCAGGCCACCGAGAACCATAACGATGCGATCAATGCCCGGTGCAATACCACCGTGGGGCGGCGCGCCGAATTCAAGTGCGTCGAGAAGCATTGTGTACTTGTTCTTGTCCATACCCGCGATGGCAAAAAGCTTTTCCTGTAGCTGGCGGTTGTGGTTCCGTATACTGCCCGAGGCCAATTCATTACCATTACAGACCAGATCATAAAGCCTTCCCCGCACCCTGAGCGGCTCACTATCCAGATAAGTAATATCCTCTTTCTTCGGTTGAGTAAAAATATGGTGACTCGCGGTCAGCTTACCAGTCTTTGCATTGGTTTCAAAGATCGGGAAATCCGTCACCCACAAGAACTTGTATCCAGCGCTAGGCAGGTTCAATTCGGCGGCGATCTCGTTTCTCAACCCTCCAAGAAACGCGAATACACAATCGGTTCCAGCCGTGGCAATGAGCAGGTTCCCCTTGGCCAGACCCAGCCCATTGATCACACCCTCATCAATGAGTTTACCGATACTCCCGCTGCATTTATCCTCTATCTTCGCCCAGAAAATACCCGGCAAACCCTCTTCTTTTGCCTTCTGGTGCATCGCCTCGAGTTTCTTACGCGATATCACACTGCCCTCTTGTACAATGAGACCCCTGATCTCTGGTTTACCATTGAATGGAGCAAATACCTTATTCTTGAACGCTCCTTTTAGATCAACGATCTCCATACCAAATCGCAGGTCAGGTTTGTCCGTACCGTAGCGCGTCAGTGCTTCAGCATAGGTCAATTTTGGAAACGGTGTGTCCAGCTGAACATCCAGTGTAGCCTTACAGATATGAGTGAACATACCCTCGGCCAGTGCATAGACCGCGGCCTCATCGACAAAGGACATCTCGATATCGATCTGGGTGTGTTCAGGCTGGCGGTCATGCCGTGGATCCTCATCACGCATGCAGCGGGCAACCTGATAATATCGCTCAAAGCCCGCGACCATGAGTAATTGCTTGTACATCTGTGGCGATTGCGCCAACGCATAGAACCTTCCCGGATACAGGCGTGACGGCACCAGGTAGTCGCGTGCGCCCTCGGGCATGCTCCGGGTCAAAATCGGCGTTTCGATCTCAACGAAAGCATGCTTGTTCAAGTATTCTCGCATCGCCGTGATAACGCGGTGACGGAAAATGATATTTGCCTGCATTGGTGCGCGCCGCAGATCAAGGTAGCGATAGCGCAAGCGCAGCTCTTCGCTTGCCTTCACATCATTCTCCAGCACAAAGGGCGGCACCTTGCTTTGCGCAAGGATCTCTATCGCGGTAACCTGCATTTCCACATCGCCCGTTTTCATCTTCGGATTCTTCTGGCCATCAGGACGTTCATTCACGGTTCCCGAGACGAACAGACAATACTGCAGGCCGAGGTCCTTGACCTCAGGATATTTCTTGGGATCGATAATGATTTGCAGAACACCGGTGCGGTCCCTGAGGTCAACGAATGTCATCCCACCAAGATTCCTGATCCGATCGACCCAACCATAAACCCCCACGTGACGTCCAATCGTTGTTCTATTGACCTGGTTATTGAATAATCTTTCGATATCTACCTCTGGGGCTTCTGGCCCTCGATCACGATACGCGAGAAATCCGCGAACTGCATGAATAGATCATTAATGAAACTCACCAAGGCCAGGCGATTTTCTTTCAGCTTCTTATCCTCACACATCACCAGGACATCATCAAAGAATTTGTCAATGACCCCCCTCATTGCGAGCAGCAATTTCAGAACCTCGGGATAGTCCCTTTGTTTAATGAGCGCCGCAATCTTGGAACTAACCTGATTACCTTTCTGTAGCAATGCCTTCTCGGCCGCCTGGTTGATGAGTGTTTTGTCAATTGAGCTGGCTTTTTCTACACCTTTCAATATGTTCCTCACGCGCTTCTGCCCGATCACCAACTTCACGAATTCGGGCTTATCCCTGAACTGCTTTATTGCCGCGCAGCGCTTTCTGGTATCCGACACATCACCGTCCCATACGGCAATCACGGCATCTACTTCATCATAGTGATATCCCTTGTCCTGCAAATAGCGCGTCATACGTTCAACGAAGAATTCATTCAATAGACTCGTATCGAACTTCTTCTTGTACAGCACGATCATCCCTTCCACGGCCTTGAACAAAGAGAGCTTTGGTTCGCGCGCATCGAACAGATTAATTACTGCGTAACCGTTTCTCCTGACGGCAAGTGGATCATAGCTGCTCGTCGGCCGGTTACCGCTCACGAAGGCACCAACTACATTGTCGAGTTTGTCACTCAATGACAGAAGCACACCCGCCATTGTTTCCGGGAGCCGGTCACCAATGAATCGCGGCTGATAATGCTCGGCAATGGCCTTTACGACTCCCTCGTTTTCGCCGCTGGCCTGAGCATAATGACCGCCCATTATCCCCTGCAAGGTGGTGAATTCTTTTTCCCGGACCATCTCGGACAGTAGGTCGGCCTTACATAACCGGGCGGCACGCTTCAGTACGTTGAGCTCCTGCTCGGGAATAGCCTTGAATTGCGCGACAAAGGTCTCGAGCCTAACTGTCTTATCGTAAAGCGTGCCTATATCCTGCAACCACATCATCCCCTTTGTTTGCTTCAACATCGCCGGCAAACCGGTCTTCATATCATTCTGAAAGTAGAACAATGCATCCTGCAAACGCGATTCCATGACGCGACCGTAGCCAGCCTGCACGTTCTGTAATGCCTTCTTCTTGGCGCTGAAGACATATATGAACTTATTAGTGTCCTTCATCCAGATAACATTACCATGCGCCCGGAGTACCGTCATCAACACTTTCTCGGGCAGCTCCATGTATTTCGCATTGAATTCAGCAGTGACCACTTCAGGGTATTCAGTGGTGCAGTTTATCTCCTCGATCATATGGTCGGTGTATACTGGTTTGCCCTGTGCCTTATCTGCTTCCTGCTTTATCCGGGACAGAATGGTCTTCTTGCGTTCGTGTGGATCCACAATCACGCCACCATGCCGTAGAAAATTAATATACTCACGGGGTTTTTCCAGGCGTATTGGCTTGAATGAAAAATGCTGATTGGGCCACGAATAGCGATTTGCCTGTACTCCGGCATAATCGAAGCGCAAGGGCTTCTTATCGAGAAGCGCGACGATCCAGCGAATCGGTCTGGGAAACCTCACCTTCTTCTTGTTCCAAGACATTGTCTTTGGGAATTCCAAACTCTTAATGATCCGGGGAATGTGTTCATGAAGAATATCCTCGGTAGATAGACCGGCGATTTCCTTCCGGCCGCACACGTAATCACCCTTTTTCGTACGCTTGCTCACCACTTCGGAAGATTTTAGATTATTAGCTTTCATGAATCCTAACAGCTTATCCGTGGGTTTACCCTTTGCATCATATGCGAACTTCTTGGGTGGACCCTGGATCTCGATCACCTGAGCCTTCTGGCGGCGGCTCAAGCCCAGCACGAGCGTACCCATACGCCGTGGTGTATAAATGGTCCTGACCGAACGATGGAATATCTTCTTCTCCTTGAGCAGCTGCTCGATCTTCCCAGTGAGGTCCTGAGCTGCCGGTGCCAGAAAGTGCGGCGGAAATTCCTCGAAGCCGATCTCCAGCAGGAAATCAATCATCTGAAACGTTCGCTTGCCCATGAATTCCTCTCAAGTACAGGGCGGCTGCCTCATTCGCCAGGACCCTGACCCGGCCGATATACTTGGCCCGTTCAGATATGCTGATCGTGCCCCGAGCTTCGAGTAAGTTGAACATGTGAGAACACTTGATCGCATAGTCATACCCCGGATAAACCAAACCTTCAGCCAGTAGTCGGCTAGACTCCTTTTCATAGCTGTTGAACAGGGAGACCAACATATCAGGTGGCGCCGATTCGAAATTATACTTGGAATACTCAATCTCGTTCTGACGGTACACATCACCCCAGGTCAGAGAATTGTTCCACTTCACATCAAACACTGATTCCACACCCTGGAGGATCATGGCAATTCTTTCCAGTCCATAAGTGATCTCCACGGGTATGACTTCCAGATCTAATCCACCCGCCTGTTGAAAATAAGTGAATTGAGTAACTTCAAGCCCATCGAGCCACACCTCCCATCCTAGACCCCAGGCACCGAGTGTGGGTG
>JASFEK010000124.1:0-6009 GCA_050124875.1 Caldifarciminota bacterium
ATGCCGACCAGCAAAACCTCAAGGGCGATGAAATGGCCTTCGCAATGGACCAGGCATCAAAGGTGGATGATTTTCCGATATTCAAAGCCACGGCAGAGACACCGTCCGTACTGCACTATACATCAGGCACAACGGGTAAACCAAAGGGCGCGATGCACGTTCACACATCCATCACTGCCCAATATATTACAGCAAAATGGGTGCTCGACATCAACGATGATGACATTTACTGGTGTACGGCTGATCCGGGTTGGGTCACCGGAACCAGTTATGGCATTATTGGCCCATGGTCCGCTGGGGTCACCCAAACCGTGCTCGATGCCGGATTCAATTCTGAAAAGTGGTACGAATTCATTCAGAAACATAAGATCACGGTCTGGTACACTGCGCCAACCGCAATCCGGCTACTCATGAAAGACGGCGTCAAGGCGGTGAAGAAGTACGACCTGAGCAGCCTGCGCCACTTGATAAGCGTCGGCGAACCGCTCAATGCCGAAG
This sequence comes from Caldifarciminota bacterium, assembly GCA_050124875.1. Lineage (GTDB taxonomy): Bacteria > Hydrothermota > Tepidihabitantia > SM23-42 > SM23-42 > SM23-42. The sequence continues at coordinate 499 of JASFEK010000124.1, forward strand.
CCGTGATCTGGTCCGAGGAAGCTTTTAACAAACCGTTTCATGATTCTTATTGGCAAACCGAAACCGGTGCGATAGTAATCACGAATTATCCGGGCATGAAGATCAAACCAGGCTCAATGGGAAAGCCCTTTCCCGGAATCACAGCTACCGTGGTTGACCAAAAGACCTTCAAACCCATAGAGACTTCGGGCACGGTCGGTCTCATCGCTCTGAAACCAGGCTGGCCATCCATGTTCCGTACCTACTGGAACAACAAATCCATGTACGAAAGCAAATTCATGAATGACTGGTATATCTGCGGCGACCGGGCAAGCATAGACAATGACGGATATTTCTGGTTCGTGGGTCGTGATGACGATGTCATCAACACCGGCGGGCATCTGGTTGGTCCGTTTGAAATCGAATCCGCGCTATTGGAACACGAAGCCGTTGCCGAATCCGCGGCGATCGGCAAGCCCGACCCGGTAAATATGGAAGTCGTGAAGGCATTTGTCGCCCTCAAGCCGGGGTACGAGGCAAATGCTGACCTGGAACTGAGTATAATGAATTTCATACGCAAGAAACTATCACCGCTCGCCATGCCCCAGGAAATAGAATTCGTCGAGTCCCTCCCCAAAACCCGCAGCGGCAAGATCATGCGCCGCCTGCTCAAGGCGAAGGAATGGGGAGAGGAGATCGGTGATGTATCAACGCTGGAAAATGATTAAAACAAAGGAGGAATAATGGCTGAAGATTTGAAGACTTTGATCATTGATTATGTGAAGCGCGAGTATCTCGAAGAGGATTCCGAGGAAGAGGTCACCGAGAACACACCGTTGATATCGAGTGGCATCGTTGATTCTTTCTCCATGGTTTCGCTCAAGACCTTTCTCGAGAAGAAGTTCAGTATTAAGATCCCTGATGACAAAGCCACGCCCGAGGCATTCGACACGGTCAACAACATGATAAATCTGCTGAAGGAATTCAACATTACCTAGGGGGATCCATGGCCTATAGCCCAAAGGCAAAAGACTTCTACGGCGGTGAATTGAACGGGATACAGCAGGCTGGAACGTACAAAGAAGAACGCTTCATCGAGTCTCCACAAGCCGCGAACATCAAAGTTGAATTCCCGAGTGGGTCGCCTCCCAAAGAGGTCCTCAATTTCTGTGCCAACAATTACCTTGGTTTATCGAGCTATCCCGAAGTTGTCGCGGCTGCTCAAGAGGGCCTTAAGACGCGCGGTTACGGTATGTCCTCGGTACGCTTCATCTGCGGGACCCAGGATATACACAAGGAACTGGAACGCAAGCTGACTGAGTTTCTAAAAACCGAGGACACAATACTCTTCCCTTCATGCATGGATGCGAATGCCGGGGTCTTTGATGTTGTCCTGGACAAAGAGGATGCGATGATCGCCGACCGTCTGGTGCATGCCTCGATCGTCGATGGTATGCGGCTCTGTAAGGCGCAGCTTTTCAACTACAAGCATTCCAACATGGAGCATCTCGAAGAGAAGTTGAAGGAAACCCAGGATTGCCGCTTCCGGCTGATCATCACCGACGGTGTATTCTCAATGGACGGCGATATCGCAAAACTCGCGGAGATCTGTGATCTCGGCGACAAGTATGACGCGATGGTTCTCGTTGATGATTCACATGCTACTGGTTTCATGGGCAAGCAGGGCCGGGGCACGCACGAACACTGCGGCGTCCTGGGCCGGATCGACATCATCACGACAACCCTGGGCAAAGCACTGGGTGGTGCCTCGGGTGGCTGTGTGAGCGGACGTAAGGAAATCGTGGAGCTATGCCGTCAACGCGCACGACCCTACCTCTTCTCCAATACCGTTCCCCCGGTGATCGTTGCCGCGGCGAGCAAGGTGCTCGACATAATCAGCAAGACAACCGACCGCCGGGACAAGCTCGAAGAGAGCACAAACTACTTCCGGGAAAAAATGACGGCGGCGGGTTTCGACATCAGAGAAGGCGTGCATCCAATAGTGCCGATCATGCTCTATAATGCCAAATTAGCACAAAACATGGCGCGCGATCTATACAGCGAAGGCATTTATGTCATAGGTTTCTCTTTTCCGGTCGTCCCCAAGGGACAGGCCCGGATCCGCGTGCAAATTTCTGCGGCTCATGATCGAGAGCATCTGGATAAGGCAATCGCGGCGTTCACAAAGATCGGCGCTAAATACGAGATACTGGGCAAGAAGAAAAAAGAGATCATCGATAAATACGGCCTGTGATCATCTACGATGGAAATCACAAATTACAAATCGCAAATTCCAAATACCCAATTTGAGAATTGGAGGTTGTGCATTATTTGTGATTTGGTGCTTGATGTTTGAGATTTGACTACTCCATGAATAGTACCGCAGACGTCATCATCATCGGCGGTGGTATCATTGGTTGCGCCACTGGCTACTACCTGGCAGAAAAGGGATTCAAGGTGCACCTTTTGGAAAAGGATTACCTGACTGCCGGGTCAACCGGACGCTGCATCGGCGGCATCCGTCAGCAGTTCTCAACCGAACTGAGCATCCGGGTTGCCATGGAATCGATGAAGAAATTTGTCGCGATGAGCGCAGATCTGGGACAGGATGTTGAATTCCATCAGGGCGGCTACCTATTTCTTGCCCATAGTGAGGAAAAAAAAGAAACCTATCTGAAACTCATCGAAATACAACGAGGCATGGGCCTGGACGTCGAGTATATCGGGGCGGAAGAGATTGAAAAGCTCGTACCGGGCATCAATCCAGCCGGTCTCTTGGGCGGAGCCTACTGCCCGAGCGACGCGCAGGCAAATCCGTTCCTGATCGTCGATAGTTACGCGAAGAAGATCCGGGAGAAGGGCGATGTAAGGGTGCACAAGAACGTCACCGGAATCTGCGTCGAGAAGGCAGGGGTCATGACCGTGACCACATCGGATGGAGACACTTATCAAGCACCGATCGTCGTCAATGCAGCAGGCCCGAATGCCCGCGACATTGCCAAGCTCATCGACCTAGACCTACCGATCTATCCTGAACGGCACGAAGCAATGATCACCGAACAGATGGAGCGATTCTTTGACATGATGATCGTTGATTACCGGCCTGATGGGTGTTATTTCAATCAGAAATGGGGTAAAGGTAGTATTATCGGATGCTACACCCCGATACCGAACGTTCCTGGCCTCGACCTCGGCACCTCTTTCGAATTCGCCAAGGAAATGGGTCGCCGCATGGCCCGGATCATACCGAGACTCGGTGATGTGAAGATCATGCGCCAGTGGTCAGGGAGCTATGAAATGACCCCGGACGGTAACCCCATTCTTGATCGATCATCCGTGGAAGGATTCTGGGTTGTCGGCGGCATGTGTGGACACGGCTTCATGCTCGGGCCGGAAATCGGCTGGCTGGCGGCTGAGTACATTGCCGAGGGCAAGCCGCCTTATGATATAAGCGAGTTCGCCATTGATCGCGAATTCGCCGGCAAAGAGGTCATGAAGTGATTCGCTTCAAGATCACCAAGCAGGACAAGAAAACCAGAGCGCGCTGCGGAAAGTTGAAGACAAGACATCACGAGGTGCCAACTCCGAACTTCATGCCGGTTGCCACTCAGGCTACGGTGAAAACACTTTCCCCGGCCGATTTGAAGAAGATCGGTGTTCAGATCATCATCTGTAACACCTATCACCTGATGCTCCGCCCCGGGCCGACGGTCATTGCCGACCTGGGCGGATTGCATCGCTTCATGAACTGGGACCGTGCAATCCTGACTGATTCAGGTGGTTTTCAGGCATATTCACTGACCGACCTCAAGAAGATTACTGAAGAGGGCATCGAATTCTCATCACACCTCGACGGCTCCCGGCACTTCCTCAGCCCCGAGATCGCAGTCAGGGTCCAGGAAGAGCTAAGACCTGATGTTGCCATGTGTCTTGATTTCTTCAGCTCTTATCCAACCGAGTTTCTCGAAGCACGGATTGCGGTCAACCGGACCGTAAACTGGGCACAGCGCTGCCTCCAGGCAAAAAAAAAGTGCCCCTTTTCGGCATAATCCAGGGTGCCACCTATAAGAATCTGCGCCGGGAGTGCACCGAGCGCCTGCTGGCACTTGATTTTCCTGGCTACGCTATCGGCGGATTGATGATTGGCGAACCTTCCTCCCTGACCAACGAGATGACCGCTGAGGTGAATGCCGTCATACCTGAAGAAAAGCCTCGCTATCTCATGGGTTGTGGTTACCCCGAGGACATAATCGAAGCCGCAGTCCAAGGGACAGATCTCTTCGATTGTGTTCTGCCGACCCGCAACGGCCGGACGGGCATGGCTTTCACTTCAGGCGGCAAAGTCGTCATCAAGGGCGGCCGTTATGCAGCAGACAAGAACCCCCTTGATAAGAAGTGTTCCTGTTATACGTGTCAGAATTTCTCACGGGCATACCTACGGCATCTCTTCAACGCTGGCGAAGCACTCGCCGGGCGTCTGGTGAGTCACCATAATGTATACTTCTACAATCAGCTGATGTCTGAAATCAGAAAACACATAAGAACGGGGTCATTTTCCACTTTTGCACGAAGATCGCTCAGGAAATTCGACTTCCGTAACTCGTAGAGTACTACACCACACCGCACAATTCTCCAATTTGCGCCAGCCAGGTGGGCAGAAAGTCAAGGAAATCATTGTCTGGAGAGGTGTTTCTGAAATTTCCTCTTGACACAAAATGAATTATATATATAATTACACAATTAAATTGTGAAAAGGAGCCAACATGTTCGGGAGAAAGAAGAAAGTACTTGGTCTTGATATCGGGTCAAGCCAAACAAAAATAGTTGAATTGAGCGCAGGTAAGAACAAAAAGTTACTAAATTTTGGGATTTCTAAGGTCTTACCTGACGCTATTGTTGAAGGTGAAATAATCGATCGGGAAGCGGTATTAGATTCCATCAGAACACTGATTGAAACCAAGGGATTCTCCACCAAGGACGTCGTACTGGGCATTGCCGGGCGTGATGTCATCATCAAGCGAATTACAATGGACCGTATGAGCGAGGCTGATACGCGCGAGCAGATCAAGTGGGAGGCCGAGCAGTACGTCCCATTCGATATCAACGAAGTCACGCTCGACTTTGACGTTGTTAACGCCAACTTCGGAGAGAATCAACAAGAGGTCATTCTAGTTGCGGCTAAAAACGAGTTAATTAACAACCTCACTTCCTTATTAAAGGACCTCAATCTAACGCCGATTATCATCGATACGACCGCTTTCTCCATCCAGCACGTCTACGAGCACAACTACGAGGTAGTCCCTGACGAAATCATCTGCCTCATGCACATCGGAGCTGGAATGACCGTGATCAACGTCATCAAAGGGACTTCAAGCCTTTCCGCACGTGACGTGTACTACGGCGTTAACGCCTATATCAGCAAGCTGCAAAAGGAAGTGGGCTTCAATTATGAAGACGCTGCCAACGCAGCCAAAGGCACGGTTCCCGTGGGCGTTTCCCAGGATTCGATTCAGGGGGTGTTCGAATCATTTG
>JASFEK010000125.1:0-5968 GCA_050124875.1 Caldifarciminota bacterium
TGATTTCATAATCACCGTGTGAACCCCAGCGGGCCTGCATCATGTCGGCCTGGCCAGGCAGGGTGGGCAATCCTGTGGATGGTCCACCACGCTGCACATTCACGAAGACGCATGGCGTTTCGAGCATTGCCGCGAGACCGATGTGTTCCTGCATCAGCGAAAAGCCGGGGCCCGAAGTAACGGTCATTGACTTTTTGCCTGCCCAGGAGGCACCGAGAATGGCGATAGAGGAAGCCATCTCGTCTTCCATTTGAATGAATGCACCGCCGCACTCAGGAAAGCGCGCTGCTACCCGCTCGGCAACTTCGGTCGAAGGTGTGATCGGATAGCCGGCAAAGAACCGGCAACCAGCAGCCAGCGCCCCTTCAGCACAGGCATAATCACCATCAAGATAGTGAGCACCGGTCAAAACGCCTTTCGGATCTGCTTTCATCTTGCTCCTTCCGTTGCCGGTTTAGAATACATCGATCATCCTTGCAAGTGCTGCCTTGCCGCGATAATCCGGTAGTAGTATTGGTGCCCGTCGAATAGGTTTGACGCCCGCTTCTTTCAACATCTGCACGTAGGATTGAAGGTGAGAAAGGGTCAGTTTGGATGCATCCTTGTGAGTCTTCACGTACTCGGCGGCATTCACTCCGGCACGTCTGCCAAAGACCAGGCAGTCGAGTGTCGAATTACCCATCAGCCGGTTCTTACCATGTACGCCACCCGAGACTTCACCGGCAACCCACAGGCCCTCAATGCTGGTCTTGCCCCAAGGATCAGTTTCCACGCCCCCGTTCTGATAGTGCAGTGTCGGGAAGACCAGTACTGGATCCTTACGCATGTCTATGTCGTAGCGGTTGAACATACGCACCATACCAGGAAATTCCTTTTCGATGAAACCGTTTCCATTCTTCATCTCAATGAGCGGTGTGTCGAGCCATACTCCGCGCAGGCCGGTCGGCGTGGTAATTCCCTTATCGCGTACGTAGCACTCCCTGATCAGTGACGCGGCCTCGACATCCCTGGGCTCGAGCGGGTAGACAAAAGCCTCACCGTCGATATTGACCGGTTGTGCACCACTGCCACGCAGCTTTTCGGTCAAGAGATGGCCCACGATCTGTACGGGGTAGGCGGCACCAGTGGGATGGTATTGAACCGCATCGATGTCGCGTAACTTGGCGCCGGCGCGATAGGCAAGCACGACACCATCAAAAGTGGCTCCGTAATGATTGGTTGTTGGGAAGCCTCTGATGTGCAGCCGGCCGTAGCCACCGGTTGCGATTATCACTGCCTGTGCTTTGACGATCTTGTATTCACCGGTTTCCATATTCCAGAGTACGGCGCCGGTGACGCGGCTGCCGTCGGTCAGCAGTTCGATGACCGGATAGTGTTCGAGACAAGGTATCTCGCGGCTGCGGAATTCGTCGCGGATTACGCGCAGTTCTTCAAGACCAGTGTAGTCACGGCATGAATGCATGCGCTTGATTGATAGTCCACCGGCCAGTTTCTCTTCGAGCTTGCCGCTCTCCTCGCGGTCGAATATGACGCCCATATCACACAACCATTTCATGGTCAGCGGCGCATCTTCGACCAGGGCCCGTACCACATCGGGTTTATTGGCGAAGTGGCCGCCACCGATCGTGTCGAGATAGTGCTTATCGGGTGAATCCACTTCACGATCAGCCGCCTGGGTTCCGCCTTCAGCCATAATTGAATTCGCATCACCGTGGCGTAGTTTATTGGTGAGCAGGATATCCTGTGCCGGTACGCCGGTGTCATTTGCCCAGAGGGCAGCCGACGTTCCGGCAAGGCCGCCGCCCACGACCAGGAGTTTGGTCGTGAAATCGACCTTGGATAGGTCAACATCGCCTTGCTCGAGTAATGGATAGGCTTCAAGCAGGTCGGCGACTTCATTGGGTGCCCGTTCGCCTTTATTCGGCCCGATCGACAGTATACGCTTGCCTCCGGCAGCGAAATCCGGGTGTACTTTCAGCACCTCATCCCTTTCTTTCATGGTCATCGCCGGTGGGGTGTAGGTAAGCCGTTTCTCACGGGTCTGCGCAGTCTTCTCAATGAACTTCCTCATGTATTCTGGATAGCCATCAATATATTTTAGTTGTGCCATTTTTGCCCCTCTTTATTCTGGTTCAATTACCCGTTCAGTATACTTCTTTCTGATCTCTTCGTTCGAGCAGGATGTCATCGCGTCGAGTGCCTTCTTGAATTGACCGTTTTCAATCTCCTGAACCCGTTTGGCCAGATGTTCGGGCACGCCCAGTCCATGGCGACCGTACATCCTACGTCCCAGCTGTCCGACATGGTATTGCACGATTTCGGCCGGACATCTCATCGCGCACAGACCGCATTGGATGCAATCAAAGGAATCCCTGGCTAGAGCTTCGAAATCACCACGCAGTGCCGCCTGGACATAATCCATGACTTCAAGATCCTGAGGACATGCCTTAGTGCACGTGTTGCACGATACGCAGCGGCTGACCTCGGGATAGAACTTGATCAGCACTGCCGGTGAGTAATTCTCCTTGGATACGTCATAGTTGGCTTTTTCAGCGGGCGTGAACGGTATCTGTACGAGATACATGCCATCCTCGGCCCTGGTCTGGCAAGCCATATCGGACTGTAACTTGTAATCGCCCTTTTTCCTGAACACGGTTGCACAGGCTCCGCAGAAACCCTGGCGGCAGCCGACGCTACGCACGAATTTGTAGCCAGCGTACTCCATTGCGGTCAGCACCGTGAGGTCAGCCGGGACCTTGTAGCCGCGCCCCATTATGTAAATGGTGATCCAATCCTTGATGTCCTTGGCGTCAATCCCGGTGGTCGCCGATTTGTTTGCCTCGGCGATCCTGTCCATGATCGGGCTTTTCTTTTCTTCCATTGTATGTTCTCCTATTTATTGCTCAAACAGATGTTTCGTTCTTAGTAATGGCTTGGGATCAACGTAATTTTGCTCAAAGCCGTAAAATTTCTTATCGAGATCAAATGCTATTGCCATCAGTTGGGTAATATAGAAGATCGGTATCTTCTTAAACTCCGGATGCTTCTCCAGGACTTCTTTCTGTCGGTTATCCAGGTTGAAGGCGCAGAGCGGACATGTCGTGGCCATGGCTTCGGCGCCTGCTCTCTGGGCATGGGTGAGAATATCGTATGCCAATTCGGCAACCGTATACTTGTCTTGCACGGTCTGGTAGCTGCCGCAGCATACCTTATTGTAGGGTGTGCTTATGACTTCTGCGCCCAGCGCCCCGATCACTTCATCGAGTATGGTCGGTGCTTCAGGGTCGTCAATGCTCACTTCTTTCGGTCTCAGGATCATGCAGCCGTAGTACGGCGCGACCTTGAGTCCGGCTAGATTCGTCTTCACCGCACGCTTGACTTTTCCGAATCCGAGATCGCGAAGCAGTTCGACGAAATGCAGAACCTCCACATGTCCTTGATAATCTTCTTCCCGGTACATCAGGTCATTGATCTTCTTCATGTCTTCGGCGTTTTCCTGTACGCGCAGGTTAGAACGTTTCAACGTGTTAAAACACATCGAACACAATGTCACCAGACGATGGTCATCATCGACCAAACCCTGCTTGTTCATCTCCTGGACGCGTATGAGGTTGCGGACCGAGGCGACATGATGGATGAGGTCGTCGGCCGAGAGAGAGAACACGGTTCCGCAGCAGTTCCAGCGCGGGAGTTCTACCATTTCAATACCCAGCGCCCGTGCCGACGCAATTGCCGATTCCTCAAAATTACGCGCCGTCGTTTTCAGGGTGCATCCTGGGAAATATGGTATGCGCATACTCCTCGTCGGTAGCTTGAAGTCTTCGTTTGCGCTCATCCTGCCTCCTAACCCGTGAACTTGCGGCAAGCACTAACCATGGCTATCTGCGGTAGCTGTTCGAGTTCTTCTTTGGGTATTGACTTTATGTCGATGTGATCGATTGCCTTGCGCAGGATTATCTGGCGCAGTGCCTCAGCTACTTTGCTTACATCAAGGCCGCGCGGACAACGGATCGTGCACGTGTAGCAGCTAGCGCAGACCCATATGGTTTTTACGTCGAGCACGTCTTTCATGCCCAGTTGCGTCATCTTCATCATCTGGGACGGTGTCACGTCCATCTCGCCAACTACCGGGCAGCCGCCCGAGCACGTGCCACACTGCTCGCAGAGCGTCACTTGCTCGCCGCTCAGGTCACTGACCTTGCATACGAACTCATCGTTTTCAGAGGAGATTATCATCTTCTTGGCCATTATGCCTCCCCCGAACCTTTGCCCGCCAGGTTGAGCGGTCCGAGTGCGGTCATTTCGTCAACGAATTCATTGACGACCTTTTGGAATTTCCCGCCTTCGTTTGCCGATATCCACTCCAGTCGTACACGCTCTGGTTCGATGCCGAGTTCACGCAGTAGATTCTTGAGTAGTGCTACCCGCCGCTGCGTTTTGTAGTTGCCATTGACGTAGTGACAGTCGCCAGGATGGCAGCCAGCGACGAGTACACCCCAGGCGCCTTTCTTGAAGGACTCCAAGATCAGCTCGGGATCAATACGGCTGGAGCACATGGTTCTGATTACGCGAAAATACGGTTTCACCTGGAGCCGTGCGGTTCCGGCCGCATCAGCGCCGGCATATGAACACCAGTTGCAGCAGAAAGCTATTATCTTCGGATGCGAATTGTCCTTCATGATTCCTCCTCGCCAAGGGCGGCGTTGACCATTGCCCTCAATTGAGCTGTCCTGAACCAATGCTGCTGGGATGCGCCGGACGGACAAGCCGCCGAACAGGATCCGCAGCCCTGACAGAGTATCTCGTTGACCTTGGCCAACCGCTTGTCGCCGACATATTCGGTCTTAATAGCATCGTACGGGCAAACGCTGACGCAGGTACCACAGCCACAGCAGAGATCTTCGTCGACCGTAGCCGTGATCGGTTCGACTTCGTACTCACCCTTGTTCATGAGTCGAATGGCCCGGGATGCCGCAGCACTGGCCTGAGCAACGGTATCGGGAATGTCCTTCGGTCCCTGTGCACATCCGCATATGAATATGCCATCGGCCAGTGTGTCTACTGGTCGGAACTTGGGATGTGCTTCCTGGATGAAACCACCCGGGCTTTTTATCAAGTGTAATTGTTCGGCGATCTTTATGGTACCGGCGCTCGGCTGCATGCCGACCGATAGTACGACCAGGTCGAATTCCGATTCGATTATCTGACGGCTCAGCGTGTCTTCGGCCTTGAGCAGCACCTTTTTGGTTTTGGGGTCCTCGTAGAGTTCAGCCACGCGGCCGCGTACATACTTGACGCCGGTATTAGCGGCGCGCTTGTAGTATTCCTCGAAGCCTTTACCATATGCCCGCAGATCAGTGTAGAAGACATAAACGTCTCGCTTGGGATCGGCCCGCTTGAGCAGTTGTGACAGCTTGGTGGCATACATGCAGCAAATACGTGAGCAGTACTCATTACCGATCTGTTCGTCTCGTGAGCCCACACATTGAATGAATGCGACGCGTTTTCCAAAATCCCGTATTGGACTGCCCTCGGCTTCATGGACAAGCATCCGTTCCATGTCCAACGCCGTGATGATGTTTTCTGCGGCACCGAAGTTGTAAACTTTCTTGTCACGGGCATCGAAAATATCGTAGCCGGTTGCCACGACTATCGTATCCACGGTGAAATTGACCGTTTCTGGTTTCTCGTCGTAATTGATCGCTCCCGGTTCGCATACGTCATAGCATTTGGTACAGGCCAGCGGGAACAACCCAAGGCATGACTTGTCGTCCAGGATGTATGAGTGTGGTACCGCGATCGGGTTTGGAATATAGATCGCCTTTCTCGACGTCAGTCCCTCATCGTGTTCATTCGGCACAACGACCGGGCAGACATCAGTGCAATCATTGCAAGCCGTGCATTTGCTCGCATCCACATATTTCGGCTTCTTGAGCACGGTCACGTCGTAATTACCAAGGTAACCTTT
>JASFEK010000126.1:0-5918 GCA_050124875.1 Caldifarciminota bacterium
AGCTTGTTCCCGAGCACAAAACTCCTGATCATTCTTCGGATCCAGATAACGCAGGAAATACCAGGATGAACAGACAAAAGTATCCATCGTATCCGGGTCGCGCTTCGCCGCATCGCCGCAAACCGGGCACTTGGTGTTGATGAATTCGTCGACCGCAGCCAGCGGGGATTTACCCTTGGGCACAAAATCGTTAATCCCCTTGGGTAACAGCACGGGCAAGTTCTCTTCGGACACTGGAACCATACCGCAGCGCTTGCAGTGGATGATCGGAATAGGCGCGCCCCAATAGCGCTGGCGTGAGATCAACCAATCCTTCAAACGGTAGTTGACACTCGGTCCGCCCAACTTTTTCTTGAGCAAGAAATCAGTTATTGATTTGATGCCGGCGCGGGAATCGAGCCCGGTGAAGTCTCCGGAATCGACCATGACCCCATAATCCTCATAGGCCTCGGTCATGGTCTGCCCTTTGAGTTCACCCTCTGGGGGATTGATGACAACCTTGATCGGTAGATCATACTTCTTGGCAAACTGAAAATCACGGCCGTCGTGTGCCGGCACGCCCATCACAACGCCACTCCCATACTCGAGCAGGACATAGTCGGCAACAAAGATCGGGACTCTCTCGCCACTGATCGGATTCACCGCATAACAGCCAGTCGGGACACCGTCCTTTTCTTTTTCAATCCGCTCCCGCTCGCTCTTCCTGGTAGCCTCCCTTACGTACTGTTGTACCGATGACTCCTGCGCAGTACCCTTGATGAGATCATTCACTGCCGGATGTTCGGGAGCGATAGACATGAATGTTACACCGTAAATCGTGTCCGGACGCGTCGTGAAGACATTGAAACGGACACCCTTACCGGGCACGCCGAAAATTATGTCACAGCCTTCGCTCTTGCCAATCCAGTTTTGCTGCATCGCCCTGACATTTTCAGGCCAACCGGGCAGCATGTCCAACCCGTCCAGTAATTGCTCGGCATATCGGGTGATCTTGAAGAACCATTGGTTCAACTTACGCTTCTCAACGACAGATTGACAATTAGAGCGGTAGCATTTCCCATCAATTACCTGTTCATTGGCAAGTACGGTCTGACAGCCAGGGCACCAGTTGACATAGGCTTCCTTCTTATAGGCCAATCCCTGTTTGTACAGAAGTAAGAACATCCATTGAGTCCATTTGTAGTATTCGGGTAGACAGGTGATTATCTCGCGGTCCCAATCATAGCTAATACCCAGCAGCTTCAGTGACTCATCAGAAACCTTGATATTATCCAGGGTCCACTGTTCAGGATGAACACCGAGCTTTATTGCCTGATTCTCGGCAGGCAGACCGAATGCATCCCAGCCAAAGGGATGAAGAATGTCATACCCCTTGCGCATCATATACCGCGCGTAAACATCACCTATCACGTAGTTCTTGCAGTGCCCCATGTGAATATCGCCTGACGGATAGGCGAACATCACCAGATTATAGAACTTCTTGCGCGGACTATCAGCAGTTCGGAATAGACCCTTGCTCTTCCAGTAATCCTGCCACTTTATTTCTATTTTCCTATGATCGAATTGCATAGCAGATTGTTGAAATCGAAGTATTCTACGATTAGCCAGATGCGCCGAGGATCTCAGCGCCGCACTTCTCACAATACCATGAATCCGCGGTATTTACATGACCGCACTTCGGACATGTTACGCCTTTGTCCTCAGCGGCCTTGGGTTCGGCTGCACCTTCCTCAGTGATGTCCGGTTTCACCGCTTCCTCTTCGGACAATAATTCTTCAAGTGCTATTTCTTCTTCGGGTAGCTTTTCTTCAAGAATATGCTCATCTATTTTCAACTCGGACTCAGGTTTGGTCGGCTCAACCTTCTCAGGTTCAGGCTTTGGCTCTGGCTTCGCTTCCGGCGGCGGTTGTGGTTTTGGTTCCTTAGACGTCAGAAAAGATTCGTAATAGGATATCGCTTCCCGTGTCTTACCCAGATCATCGTCGAATTGACCCATGTTTGTTCCGTGCTCTTCCTTCACTTTCTTATACGAATCCTCGTCGTATTCCCCGATCGAATAGCGGAGATCCACCTCTTCCATGTTCAATTTCAGTTCCTTCCTTTTCTGAAGGATATCCTCTTCCTTTGTCTTCAATCGTTGTATCTCGTCTGTCAACAAGTCCACATGGCCGCTGATCTCATCCTCAATACCCTTTAGCTTATCCGCATATTCCTTCTTCACCTTCTCAAAGACTTCGACGCTGACCGTCGATTTCTTCTCATCTATGCGCTTTAACTTACTGACCACGTCGGCGCGCTGTGCCTGGAGTTCCTGTAAGATAGACATCTTATCTTCCATATGATGCTCCATTTCTAAAGGTCCCTGCATTATGCAGGATGAAAAGTTCCATTGACAGACGTGTGAAAATGGAACCCGTTTTAATCTTTTTATCAATTCCAATCAGTTGCCCTAAGACATCCTGTAGCGCCGTCTTGCTCACCTGGATCGACTTGCCCTTGCCCCGCGCACGGCTGACCATACCTCGTGTGAAGGCGTCGACCAGGACAGCATTACTCGGCAGGTACGGTTGTAACTCTTCATATTTGTGTAGCGCCTCACGGCGACCGTCGAGCAAGGTGTTAACTACTTGATAGCGGTCATAATCGCATAACCCCTTTGCCAGATCCTTCATGTTTGCGGGATCGATCGAACCGACTTCATGCAAGTAATTCTCTATTTTCTCGAACTCGTTCTTGAGTCCCGTAATATCGTTCCCGAATTCCTCTTCGAGGTAATCGACCATCGCACTATTAAGATTCAAAGCATCACGACGGATCTTTGACTGTATCCACCTCCGTATCTCATTTCGCTCGGGCATAATGAGCACAACCTCTGCTTCCGGAAAGATGGCCGTCAGTTTCTTCAATACGTTCTTGTAGGACTTGAAACCCTTTTTCATCTGATAACTCAGCACCAGACAGTTCCCGCTCTTATTACGTTTCGCCAAATCCGCAAAATCCTGCAGTTCACCTTCGGTCACCTCCTCGAGGTTTCTCACAACGAGCAACCTCTGTTTCGAGTTGATGGGCATGAGATACAACCGGGCAGCGATATCCGCGATCGCAGTGTCAGGAAGTGAAAATCGATCGAGATCGAACGATTCTTCAACTTTTACCATTTCTTTTATCGTATTCACGGCGCGGTCGATGAGTATCGGCTCATATCCCAGCAATACATAATGGCTGTGTATTTCGCCCTTCTTCAAGGATTCATTGAACTGCCGTTGTGTCATATCACTATTCTATATATATTCAATAATCTGTCAAGAGCAAACCGGTAAAGTGTAACACTACGATGCCGAGAAGGACATACTACTGACCGGTGTCATGATCTACTGCCAATGTCCGCTGATCTCGGCCTGACAGAAAGCGCATTTATTGTTCTCGATCATGTAGGCGTGTACCCGATATCCAGTGCGTCCAACAATGGTCTTACCACACCGTGGGCAAAACGTGTTTTCTTCAGCGATACCGGGCACGTTACCGATATACACAAAATCCAAGCCTACGGCATGGGCTATGTCGGCCGCCCGGCGCAGCGTTTCAACTGACGTTGGTGGCAGATTCTGCAATTTGTATTGTGGGTAGAAACGTGAGAAGTGCACGGGCGTATCTGTACCCAGCTCACTCTTCACCCATGAACATAACTCCCTGATCGCGCCATCGGCATCATTTTTTGTCGGAATAATGAGATTCGTGATCTCAAGCCACACCCCGGATTTTTTCAGCGTTTTCAATGCTGTCAACACTGGCCCGAGCGTACCGCCCGTGATATCTCGGTAGAAGTCTTCGCTGAAACCCTTGAGATCGACGTTCGCTCCATCCAGATATTCTACGAGCTCATCGAGTGCTCCCTGATTGATATAACCATTGGAATGATAGATATTCAGTATCCCCTTGCGGCGCGCGGCTTTAGCAGTTTCGAGCATATATTCGTAGAACACCGTGGGTTCAGTGTATGTGTAGGCAATGGTCGGCGTATCATATTTTATCGCCAGGTCGACTATATCCTGCGGCGCGAGATCGTAGTTGACCGTATCATCAGGCCGGGCCTGTGATATATCATAATTCTGACAATTCTTGCAGGTGAAGTTACATCCTGCAGTGGCGATCGACAAGGCAGCCGTACCCGGCTGAAAATGGAATAGCGGTTTTTTCTCGATCGGGTCAATGTGCACGGCACAGGGATTTGAATGAACCAGGGTATAGTATTCACCATCACGGTTCTCACGAACACGGCAAAACCCGCGCTCGCCTTTACCCACGACACAGGTTCGCGGACAGAGATTGCATCGGATGCGCCCACCAGACAGCTTTTCATAGAACAGGGCTTTTTTCGGCACCACGTAGCCATGCTTTAAGTCCTGAGCCTCAGCAAACTTGACCAACCGAGAAAGTGCAAATCCGCTGGCCGCAACAAGGCCGCAGTTCTTAAGGAAACTGCGGCGGTCGATCATACGTTCAAAAAAGAGATTCATGGCTATTTCATTATACGTCTTGCCAAAACCGTGTCAATCTCCTGTCTCGATGCAGCATACTGTCAAATCAATCTCCGCCTAAGCTTAACGGCCCGGTTCGGGCAAACCTCCAAACAGCAGTAGCACATTATGCATCCGCCGTAGTCTATTTTCTGATCGCTTATCACCCGGGTCGGACACACATTTTCACAGGAAAGACACCGCGTGCACGCCACAGGATCGATCACCGGCACCCTCCCCAACCAGAACCGATACAGTATTCGTGCAACAGACTCCACCACGGCATTGCGGAAAGGAAATGTAAAGGGTAGGTTGAAACCATGTATCCTGGAAAGAGTGCCATCGTATTCAATGTCTGAGGGATCGAACAAGCCATCATCATAGGCAACCCGGATCGTTGGAACGCGCATGGGTTCGATACCGACCAGCCGCGCACAGGCATAATCAACGGCATGGCCATTATCTCCCGCGATTATCAACCCAGGGTGATGAAGCCTACCCTTCGCGTCAACGACACGCAGGCAATCAACAATGATCATATCCGGCGGTCTGGTCTCGTAGATCTCAACCAGCACCCGGCTGAACTCCTTAATACGCGGGAACAGGGCATGGATATAGGGCTTCAAGCCGCCCGGGATTATGCCGTAATGGTTCTTGACCGACACGGTCATCGTGGTTAAGTCATGACTCTTGAATTTCGGGAGTGAGACGAGCAGGTCACAATCGAGAACCTCCCTCGAAACAAAGAATTCTTTCAGCAGGTTATCAGGTTTTTCGATCTTCTGTGAGTACTTGCCGATATTTCTGAACCTACCGGCCGAGACCTGTGTGAACCCGCAGAAGTCGGCGACGTCGGTTTCGCTGGGGAATCTGGGGTCGGGCATCGGATTGTCACCGACCATCACCTCAGCCCCGGATGAAATGAGAAACGCCACTGTTTCCGCTATCAGCTGGGGATCTGTCACCACACACTCCTCAACATGTGCCGGCCTCAGCATATTCGGTTTCACCAAAACATTCTTATCCCTCATCTCACCAAGACCTATGTCGTGGAAGGCCTCGGCAACCGCTGCCTTCAGATCAACAGCCTCTTTTATCAAAACTCGATGCTGCTTCATGATTGCGAAGCCTTCTGGAAGATTTCGTGAAAATCCTCAAGACTCAAATACTGTGGCCTGCTCGCTAACCTACGGTCATCCAAACCCTCGGGTAAGCGTGCTTGATAACTCAAGATTGCATTCTTCAACGATTTCCTGCGATAGCGGAAAAGGCCGGCCACGAATTCAAAGAACCTTGCCTCATAGGCAGCATCATACTTGGGCGCTCTTGGGCTAAGGGTTATAACGACTGAACTCACCTTCGGACTGGGTGAAAAGAACCGGGGAGGGATATTAAATTCCT
>JASFEK010000127.1:0-5904 GCA_050124875.1 Caldifarciminota bacterium
CAGATGCGTCATATCATCTTCGAGGTGGCATGTTCCTTCCCTTTGACACTGGCAACAGCCAATGCAATCGTGCAAGGTGAGTTCGCGCAGCATGGCGGTCCTCACACCGAGGCCGCCGGCATTGACTCCTTCCATGAAGGCTCCGACTAATGTGTCGGTGTTGCCGTGCTCGCGTATTGAACCGTTGAAAACCAGAACGCGTTTGGTTAGAGGTTTCATTTGCTGCCTCCCCTGCGGGAAAGAACCACCGCAGCAACCGGTAGCGACTTCTCCGCCTCGTTCTTTATATGTCTTTCTATGTATTGTCGTTTTGAGAACGACATATGACATTGTAGCCATCTTTGTTTGGAAGTCAAGGGGTGATTGGGGTTGAGCACCCGGCGCAATTTCTGTGGGCCTGAATGCGGAGTTTGTCGGCTGGGCTTTATTCTTACCATATTAGAGGCAGCAACCGGTAACGAGTATGTTCGGCAAATTGATGATAGCCGGAGAGTTCTTTCCGTAGCGTGCGGTCCTCAAGCGCGGTGCGTAGGGTGATGAGCACTGTCCCAATGGCGGCGGGTATGAAGGCGTATGCCG
Source organism: Caldifarciminota bacterium (assembly GCA_050124875.1). Classification (GTDB taxonomy): domain Bacteria; phylum Hydrothermota; class Tepidihabitantia; order SM23-42; family SM23-42; genus SM23-42. The sequence continues at coordinate 580 of JASFEK010000127.1, forward strand.
AGCCCAGGATGAGCGGGGTAGAGAAATAGAAGAGCAAGCCACCCAAATATCCTGGGTGTCGGACGATTCGATACGGGCCGTCGGATACGACCTGATGGCTGCGGTCGCCTTGTATTCTGACCACTGGCTCGAAGTGTGTATTCTTCACCATTGCCCAGGCCGTGAGTGAATTGCCGGCAAAGAGCAGCACCGAGCCCAGAATCATGAATGCCGGGTCAATGTAGGACCACTGGAAGCGGCCCGTGTCCAACCCGGCAATGATGATCGGGATGTATAGGCCGAATAGGTTGGTGAGGCGCATGAGCACCTGATCCCAGGTTTTGGCTCCAGAATGTCTTTTCATCCGATGAATAAGCAATTCCGGATTGAAACGCGCAAGCAATATGGTCGTTGTAACGAAGCATATGAACAGTGCAATGAAGTAAACCCAGCCACGCGGCAGGTCAAAGCGTCCGGCAGCGGCGAAGAAGAATACGGCTGTTATCGCAAGCATGATAACGGTAAGAAGCAGTGCCTTGAGGTTTGCCTTACTCGGTGCGCTATCTTGTCCCATTCCTTGCTGCTCCTATTTCAATACTTTCTTCCGGCATTGAGGAAAAGGGTGAAGAAGAGCCTGCCACCATGAGTTATTAACTGTGGATGGAAGGCGAGCGATTATGTTAGTCAGGCTCTTCTTCATCGTTGCTTGGCCTCAGTCGTGATTATTTATCTTGCTCTTGGTCATAAGACCGATGATCGATGGGAGAAAGAGAATGGTAGTCACGAAACAGGCGCCCACACCGGTGACGAGCAGGATTCCGAAACCGACCCAGCCGCGGTATGAAGCGGTCATCAGTGAACCAAAACCAACCATCGTGGTCAAGCTGGTTAAGAGCACAGCTTTGCCCGTGCTTCTCAGGACAGTGGGTGTTCTTGTCAGTCCTTCGAACTTATAGCGATGCAGGACATGCACTCCGTCATCAATACCGATGCCCACGATCATGGGAATGGCCATCACGTTGAGCATGGTGAGCATGGCGCCGCCGGTTTTCATGATCCCCAGCATCCAGATGCCGCCGGTGATGAGGGGAATCACGCCGAGCAGGGCGAAACGGAAACTCCGGAAGTCTATCCAGAGCAGAATGGTTACGATGATGACGGTGAGTATTGTTGCCATTAATCCGTCACGGCCGATGAGTCGTATGAGATGCAGAAAGATCGGCGGCGATCCCGTAATCTTCGGGCTGACCGTTTCCAGTTGTTTGGAGAAGCGGGTGAGTGCCGCGTAATCCCAGATTTGTTCCTTGGGATAGATAGTAACGAGGTACTTGTCGCCGGCCTCATTGACATATTGATTCTTGATGTTTTCCGGCAGCGTCTGTAGCGTGATCATTTCTGGATTTGCCATTCCGTAAATCTTCTGCCGCAGATTGGGGTAGTAATAGGTCTGGAATTTGTTGAGTTGGTTCGCAGCTCCTGCCGGGTCTGCCGCGATTCTTTCAACCAGGTTGAGGATGAAGCTCTCGGAATCCTCCTGCTCGGGATCGCCGATAATACTCTTGCACTTATCGTCGACCTTGTCCTGGCCGCCGATGAATGCTAGCTGCGAGAGCTCGTAGATGTTCATATCGAGTCTTTCCAGTTGTTCGACCAGGCGGTCTAAGTTGCTGCTCGAGATAGGAATACGGGTCGTTGGGCTAGAGACGAGCTGGCGGATCCTCTTTACATGCGGAACCCGCTCGAGTTGCTTTTCTTCAGGCGGCACATAGTCGGCGATGTTCTCAACCATGCTGACGAGCGGCATTTCCTTGAGTCTTTCGGCCATCTCATGTGATTCTTCGATGGAACCTGTGGTTACCATGGCAAAATCGGTGCTCAGGTCAAACGCTTCAATGATGGTATCCTGCAATGCTACCGTGGTTAGTCCCTTGGGCTCCAGGTTCATCATGTTGTAGTCGAATTTGATGTTGAGTGCCTGGTACAGAAGCAGGCCGGTAACGACCACGGCGACGATGAGGTAGAGAAGGGGCCGGGCAGCAATACTCCTGCCGATCTGCCCGAGGACCTTGAATTCCACATGCGGCTGCTTGATCGGTTTCCTGGTGATCCGCTTGAGGAATCGCTCGCGCGCGACGAGTATGGCCGGAAGCGTGGTCATTGTGGTCAGCATGGCGCAGATGATGCCGATGCCCAGTACAATGCCCATTTCTTTGATACCTTGCGTCACCGAGATGGCGAGGGCAAAGAAGGCGGCGGCCGTGGTCAGGGCACCGGTGATGATGCCCGGGCCCGATCGCACCAGGGTTTCCTGCATGGCACTTACCGCATCCTTGTTAATGACCCGACGTTCGCCGTAAACCGAGATAATGTGGATCGAATAGTCGATGCCCAGTCCGATGAGGATGACTGCGAACATTGAGGTCATCATGTTCAGGCGGCCCAGGAGCAGACCAACAACGCCGGCCGCAATTATGAGCGCGATGACCAGGTTGAGTCCGGCGAGTATCGGCGCGCTCCACATCCTGAAGGTCAGCATGAAGAGAACGAGCACCAAGACCAGGGCAAGGATTGAGCTGAACTGCATGTCCTTGGTCGTATGTTCCATCTCGTCTTTCTGGAGCGGGATCATGCCCGATATGCCGGCCTCGACCCCGGAAAAATCGGGCAGCATCCTGTCGAGTATGGCCTGTACGTGTTCAGTTGAGGCAATGTCCTTGTCGATGTCCATCGCGCTGAAGTTAGCCTTTAGATTCATTAGCAGTACATGCTTGTCCTGTGAGATGAAGTACGGATCGCCATACAGGAATCTCTCAACTGCCGAGTCGACGAGCGCGGCATTGGCCGTCTGGGGGTTGGTGACGAAGTAGTCAATAGCCATAAGCCAGCTGTGAAATCCGTCGAGCATGCGTACAGCCTCATTCTCTTTCTCTTTGGTGCTGAGTGCCTCCTCATCACCCACATATTCTTCTTCGAAATTGTCATTGATACTCGTTAGGAGCGGGATCAGGTTCAGGTCTTTGAACATATCCGCGCTCGTCTCCAGATCATCCGTGTCGGTTAGCATCAAAGCGTGTTCTGCAAGGAACTCCTTGTCCAGTTTGTAATCGACTCGATGGAAGAATTGCGTGAGCTTCATGATCTCCGGAGTGATCGCATCAGCAAAATTCTTGATCTGTTGTTCTTCGCCGCGCACGACAACGAGGAATGTCGATGCGCTCTTGTATTCGGAAATGATTTCATCAAATTCCCGTGCTTTCGGATCGTCCATCGGCAGGAGGTCTGACCAGCGCATATCCATTCTGATCCGGGAAGCCGAAACCGCGGCCAAGACAGTGATGATCAAAACGCCAATGATCACCCGCCAGGGGTGAGTGGCCGCAAAACGCGCCCAATTTCTAAGTAATCGTTCTCTCATTTTTGATTCCTCCTCTAGAAATACACACTGGCACGCAGGAATGCACCGTTACCCAGTGTACTACTGTAGGCAGTGCCCTCTTCGCCGGTATAGATGTTACCCATGAGGGTCAGTTCGACATTCTGAAACAGGCTGTATTGAACCATCGGCACGATGGCGGCACTCCATCCAGGAATTTCGATGATGACGGATGCGCCGATGTTCAGCATGTCGGTGAGCGGGTAATTGATCAATCCGTATACCTGATCACGGGGAAGGGTCTTGGTTTCGCCAATGAAGAAGCGCATCCAGTCGTTCAAGTTGTAGTCTTCATGATCTGGTTCAGCTAGCGAATTGTGATGGTACTCAAGCATGGTGTAGAGCCCGGATTCGAATGTGTAGTCGGTACCGACGAGGAATTCATAGAAATCATCATCGTACTCGAGGAAGGTGTACATGCCTTCGGCCCATAAGCCCAGCCCAAGGAGTTCGCCGACGATATCACCGCCCAGCATGCGGCGTCGTTGAGTGGTGGATTGAAAGGTATAGAAGTTGGTGGTCGTATACTGCGATTCGCATGCGAGAAGCGAGAGGTCGAAGTGACCCAGACCCAGCTTCGTGCGTATCAACTTGCCCGAGTTCTCGAGGTCAGAGCTGGTCGGCGAAAAGAGAGCCATGATGTTCAGACGGTGGGAAAGGAGAAGATCCATGCGAATCGCGTTGTGGCCCGGTTGCTCGTAAGTTGGATCCAGGGCGTCCTTAGTATTGAAGATGTCGGTCGGATTGGCGAAATAGCCCGTGCCCAGTGAGATCTGCTGTTTGCCGACCGTGAGGGCAAATCGTTTGAATACGAAGCGTGCATATACATTATCGAGATACAGGGTGTCCTGGTAGCTTAGTCTGTAGAAGGGGTATAATTCAGGAGGAACGGTCGCCGAGATGGCATCGGGTAGGAAATCGAGTATGTTCCAATCGGTCTTGCCGTGATAGAGCAGAAAGATGACATCGGCGCCTATTTCGGTATTGGCGATTGCCGTGCTCTTGAGGTCGACGCGCAGTTTGTTGGCGTGGAATTGATAGTAGTTGTCATCGAAATAAATGCCGTTGTACTGGGGTTCGAAATAGCCGTATATGTCGACCGGCTGGGCGTACGCGGCCACCGCGCTGATCATGAGTAGTATGAAAAGGATTGGTGAGTTCTTCATCGCTGCATTCCCATTTCTGTAAACAGATCATCAGATAGATCGACATCGTAATCGACCTGGATTATCTTCATGCTGGTTTGGGTATTGTCGAGTTTGTTGTACATCGTGCAACTGAGTGGTGTGTATAGGTTGTCAATGAGCTGGATGTCGCTGCAGATCAGTTGTTTTTCGCGCAGCTCAGGGTCGTCGTCATGATAGTAGTCGATCACCAGTGGCACGAACTGTTCCTTGTCCACCCATATGATGATCCGTGAATAGCTCGCCGAGCTCTGTGGTTTGCGCGTCAATTCTAGTTTGTAGCACGGACGTCCTTCTTTATTTTCATCATTCAGACGGACGGCGTCGTATTCCTCGGTGAAGGTGTTTGAGGCGCCCATATCCTCGTAGGAGAAATCACTACCCTCGACCTTCTGTTTCTTGGCGTGCGTGGCGAGCTTGCGGATGCGTTTGGTTCTCGGAAAGTAGGTCCAGATATCATTGGCGTCGTTGAGCATGAGTATGGTCTGACCCTTGACGCGTTGCGGTGCCAAGTACTTCATGAGGCTTTTTTCGCCTTTTCCCTTGGAAAAGGTTTCGTACTTGAAGGTGCGTTCCTGCCCCGAACTCGTCACGATGGTCATGGTCATTACGCCCTGTGACTGATCCGGGTTCATGGTTTCGGTCAAAGTTTCTAATATTCGATCCGCAGTCATGTCCTCTTGTGCGTTCAACTGTGCAAGGGGAGATACTGCAGCCAGTAGTATGCAG
>JASFEK010000128.1:0-5900 GCA_050124875.1 Caldifarciminota bacterium
CTTGGCAACGACCCACAATGAGAATTTGAAGATATATGTGAGCAACCAACCCGATATGACAAACGCGGGTATGGAATACACTGACCGGCCCACGTACCGCCTCATTCTCGGCGTGCCCCAGCCGAGCAATGCGATAAAATTGGCCGGGCAACTGGGGTTGAGGAATAAGGTACTGGAGCGGGCCTTGTCTCATCTCGATGCGGAGAAGGTGTCGGTCAACAAGCTGTTTGAAGATTTGTCAAAAGAATTGAAAGCGGTCGATGAAGAGAAGCAGAAGCTATCCCGGCTGGTAAGTGATTACGAAGACAAGCTGGCGGCGTTCAATGTCAAGAAGAAGCAAACGTCTGATGAACTGAGGGCCAAGTACCGTAACGAGTTGACCAAGGCAAAGCGTGACGTGGAGAAATTGATCAAAGTACTCAGAAAAGATGGGCCAAAGCCCGATACAGTGCACAAGGCCCGTAGTTTCTTCACGGAAAAACTCGACCGTCCGGTCCATGCGGAACCTTACCATCCGGGGCAAGGTGAGCTGGTGCGGATAAGGGAGTTACGCAAAATCGGGCAGGTGGTTGCGGAAAAGCAGGGTAAGTATAAGATAAGCCTGGAGAACATCTTCTACTGGGTAGAGCCGACTGATATTGAGCCGATCCGGGCTAGTGAAGAGGTACAGAAATGATCGAGCGCGCCAAGATTGATGAGATAAACCGTCAGACCGATATTGTTGCACTCATCGGTCAATACGTGAACTTGAAGAAATTAGGACGAAACTACCGCGGACTGTGTCCCTTTCACGCGGAGAAAAACCCCTCTTTCTATGTTAATCCCGAGAAAGGTATTTACTATTGCTTTGGCTGTCAAAAGGGCGGCAACGCGGTCAACTTTCTCATGGAGTACGAGAAATTGGATTTCCCCGAAGCGATCAAGCGCTTAGCCAAGAACCTGGGTATTGAAATCGACACGACCAAAGGTCTGCGCTACAAGGAATTGTACGAGGCAAATGAGCAAGCCAGCCAGTTCTATGCCCAGTGTTTGAACCGGGATATTGGCCGTCGCGGTCAAGAATACCTGAAGCGCCGCAACCTGAACCTGAACAAGCTCAAGGGGTTCAGGCTAGGCTATGCACCGGCTTCGGGTGGTCTCGTTGCCTATATGAGGCAGAAAGGGTTTTCCCCGGACCGTCTGCACAAGGCTGGTCTCATATCGACGAACCGTGAGCTGTTCCGTGACCGCCTGGTGTTCCCCATATTCAATCTCTCAGGTAGGGTCATCGGCTTTGGCGGACGCGGTATCGACGATTATATTCAGCCCAAGTACTTGAATTCACCGGAAACCCCGATTTTCAAGAAAGGCGAAGGGCTGTACGGTTTGTATCAATCCAAGGAGCGGGTGCGGTCAACAGCCGAGGTGCTGCTCGTCGAGGGGTATTTTGACCTGCTCAGCGTGTATCAGCACGGGTTTGATAACATATGCGCGCCTTTGGGCACGGCGCTGACCGAGACCCAGGCCATGTTGCTCTCGCGTTACGCCAAGAAGGTCCATATCCTCTTCGATGGTGACCTTTCCGGTATGAAGGCAGCCCTGCGCGCAATCGGCCTGCTAATCAATGCGCAGGTTGATGTGCACATCGTCGTGTTGCCCGATGGTTCTGATCCGGACACGGTGGTCAATGAAGAGGGGGTCGATGGTTTGAAAAAGCATATTAGCAAAGCCCTGGATTTCTTTCATTTCTACCGTAAGGTAGTAAAGACCGATACTCTGGAAGCCGAAATCGCGTTGATCAAGGATCTGATACAGATCATATCCAGAATACAGGATCCGATAAGATTTGACCGGTACCTTAGGTATATCGCGCGTGTTTTTGATCTCAGCGTTGACACGATAAAAAGGGAGATGGACCAGAAGCCAAAGGTGCAGAAAAAGCCGCTCCGCGATCTCAAGGTATCGCAAGAGGAAAAGTTGATAGCAATGATACTGAACGGTTATGAGCATTTTTCACTGGTAAAAGAGCATTTGAAGCCAGCGGATTTCACTGAGGAGGGGGTAAAGAGACTTTTTACCAAGCTATTAAAAGAAGAGAATTTTGATATTGCTCACCTATCCGACATGGTTGATGAGAGTATGAGAGAAAAATTGCTGTCTGTTTTGATGCGGGAAGAACCGGTTTCCCGGGAAAGCATGGTAGAGGCGATAAAGACGTATCGAGGCAGGCTCGAGAAGCGGAAACTCATGAAGAAATTGAATGATGCAATTGCACGGGGTGATGAGGCAGCGCGCCAGAAATACTATCAGGAACTGGATGCCTTGAAAAGGCATTTGTTGAATATCAAGGTCGACAATGGCGCAAAGATCGAACCCTAGGGTGCCAGTAAACCGAATTATATGAGAATTGTCAAAATAATGTTTGAAAAAAGGAGAATATGAAGGTCAAGAAAGAGTTCCTTACAACTAAGGATTCAAAGAAAATAATTGAGAAGGCCAAATCAGAGGGGAGTATTTCGCTTGGTGAGGTGGACAAGCTGATCCCCGATGATGCAACGGCCAAAGATATCGACAAGATTCTCGATACGCTTTCTAACTACGGCATCACCATTGTGCAGGAAGGAAAAGAGCGTAAGGGTCGTCGTCGCCCCAAGACCACGCTCCGACCCGAAGAGCCAATAAGAGCCTATTTCAAGGAACTCGCCAAGTATGACCTGTTGACCAAGGAGGAGGAATACGAACTTGCGGTTAAGATCGAGACCGGCTACCGCATGATCGAAAGACAATTCCTGCCCTACCCCTGCTCGATCTACAAGCTCATAGAAATCTGCAAACAGGTCGAGTTTTGCCACCGCAGTCTTGATCAGATATCGCGTGTTGAGATAGAGGCGATGATGGACAAACGCGCTTTCTGGGCCGAGCGGCAGCGCTTTGTGCGCCGCGTGAAATCCATTGAAAGGGATTACGTGTCACTGCTCAAGCTCTATAAGAAGGCGCGGCGTGACCGATCAAAGACACTACAATGGCGCATGTTTGAAAAAGAAGAGAGAATACTGCGCAAGCTGAACGTCCTTTCGCTTCAGCATGTCGTGGTTAATTCCGCGATACAGGAATTCAAGGAGAGTATTGTGCGGCTGGAAAAGGTCACGCGTACGCTACCCAGGCTGCGCAACCCGGATGAGATCAAGCAATACAAGAAGGAAAAGAAACTCCTGACCGCAGCGCTGGGCGGTGATCATGATCATGTGTATGTAACATCGCGCATTGTCAATGCCTGGGAAGATTTGATCAACCGGGCACGCCAGCGCATGATCGAGGGCAATATGCGTTTGGTGATATCTATCGCAAAGAAGTATGTGAACCGCGGTCTAGAGTTTGCCGACCTGGTCGGTGAGGGTAATAATGGTTTGATCAAAGCGGTGGAGAAGTTCGATTACCGTAAGGGCTACAAATTCTCGACCTATGCTACATGGTGGATCCGGCAGGCGATCACGCGGGCGATCGGTGATCAGGCACGTACGGTGCGCGTGCCGGCCCACATACTGGACACGATGAACAAGGTAGCAAGGGCACAGCGCGACATGATACAGGATTTGGGTCGTGAACCGACAGTTGAGGAGATCGCAGTCCGCCTCGACATCCCGACCGATAAGGTGAGGATGGCTCACAACATAGCGCTGATCCCGATCTCGCTGGACAAGCCGATCGATGACGAGGAGTCGAGCTTTGTTGGTGATTTCATCAGCGATCCAATGGGCGATTCACCATCACGCCGGGCAGCGATATCGATCCTTAAGGACCGTTTCAATGATATACTGCGCGATCTACCCAAGCGCGAAGAGAAGATAATCCGGCTGCGCTTTGGTTTGAATGACGGTATGCCGCGCACCCTCGAGGAAGTGGGACGTATGTTCAATATCACACGCGAGCGCGTACGCCAGATCGAAGCCAAGGCATTAAAGAAACTACGTCATCCTACTCGGCTGCGCAAATTGCAGATGTACAAAGACCTGATTGGCTGATTTCCTCCAAGGTAAGGTCTACCAAAACCGAGTGTTTGTCTGTTCCCCTTGTGAATTTGCTTGACACGTAGAGTGTTTCGGATATAATAGATTATGAAGAGATCGATAAGCGTGCTGAAGAACATAAGGCAATCCAACAAGCGGCGGATCGTCAACCGCAACAAGAAGAAGAAGTTGAAAGATGCCATAAAAAAGGTAAAGAAGTACAAGACGAAGAAATCCGCGCTCAAGGCCTATCCTGGAGTCCAGGCAATGATTGACAAATCAGTCCAGGACGGCATCATCAAGAAAAATACTGCAGCGCGTCATAAAGCGCAATTGATGAAACACATAAGCACCCTGAAGTAACACAACGGGGTTTGACCCCATATGCGGGAATATTTACCAGACTTAATTGTATTTTAGGGTTAGAAGGAGGTTAGGATGAAGCGAATTCCGCTCATAATAATGTTAATCGCATCAATAGCCGCTGTTTCAGGCATAAACCTGTACAGTGGAGAACAGAGATTAGACATCAACATACCGATCATCGACATGAAGGGTAGGCTAGGCAAGGTCGATGTGAAAGTCCTGGATACGGACGATGAGGCGATCGGCTGGGCCTACAAATACATCTATGTGACGAGTGATCATTACTCTGTATCATTCCGAGTTGATTTGAAGGAGGAACCGCGGGACCGTGATCTGCTCCGGGTGAAGGTAGGGTTCAAGAACGAAGAACGTGTCTATTCCCTATATCAATTGGAGGACCGGATGGTCATCAGTGTACTCGGTCAGGATGAGTTCATCGAGGGCACGCCGATCAATTACCGGATCATCGTGCGCAACCAGCGCGACAACGCACCGGTCGAGAATGCACGGGTAGAGATATCACTCAAGGCCAAAGACATGGATAAGGTGATCTTCAAAGGCATGACCGACCGTTCCGGTACGTGCACTACTGATTTCACAATCCCGGCGGAGATTGACGAAGCCGATCTGCACTTTGCCGTTTCTTCGGACCTGGGCAAGGATGCATATGACACGAGGATCAAGCTTCTCAGCGGCAACCTGACCTACGTGGTCACGGATAAACCGGTTTACCAGCCCGGCCAAACGATTCATATAAGATCTTTGTCATTGCGCCGGCCAGACCTGAAGGCCGTCAATGGCGAGTCCGTGCTCTACGAGGTTGAGGACAGCAAGGGAAACAAGGTATTCAAGAAACAGGTTGATCTGGATGAGCTCGGGGTTGGCTATACCGACTTTCTGCTTGCCGATGAGGTCAATCATGGTGATTACACGATCCGTGCGATTCTGCAGGGCGAAGAGGTTGAAAAGACGGTGAACGTGAAGCGCTACGTGCTGCCCAAGTTCAGTATCTCTCTGACGACCGAAAAGGAGTTCTACCTGCCCGGTGGAAAAATGGAGGGTGACCTTGATGTACAGTACTTCTTCGGTAAACCCGTGGTCGACGGAGCGGTTAAGATAACCGTATACAAGTACGATATCGGTTTCCAGGAAGAAGCTGTGATCGAAGGCCGCACCGACAAAGAGGGCCGTTATCATTTCAGTTATGATCTACCCGACCACTTTGTTGGTCAACCCTTGGAAAAGGGTGATGCCTTTGTGCGACTTGACGTCGAGGTGATCGATCCGGCGAATCATAGTGAGAAGATTTCCGTGAAGAAAAAAATCGTGCAGGACTTGATCGGTCTTACCATCGTTCCCGAAGGTGGCGTTTTAAAACCGGGTCTTGAGAACCGGATCTATGTGCTGGCGACCTACCCCGATGGCACACCGTGTTTAGCCCAGGTGGAGATGACTATTGACGGCCGTCGGTTCAGGGGGCGAACCGATTCCTATGGCGTCGCCGAGTTCGCATATAAGCCACGCAACATAGAAACGAGTATCAGAGTA
>JASFEK010000129.1:0-5873 GCA_050124875.1 Caldifarciminota bacterium
CAGGATACGGACATCGTCCTTGTTGAACTTGGTCCGCTGATGGTCTTCGAGCCAGATCACACCCAGCAGCTCGTCGTCTTGTTGTATCGGAACGCCAACGAAACTTGCATTGCCGGTTTTCATCCCCTTCTTGAATGTAACCAGGTTACCCTTACCCAGATCATCCTTGATGATCGAATTCTTGTGGCGGGCAACGAACCCGACCAGACCATCACTCAACGAAAACTTGGTGTTCTCGGCGGCGTACGTTGAAACCAGCACTTCGCCCGTATTGTTGACCTCATCGACCTTGGCGATGGAGATATCATCGCAGGGCATGAAGTGCTTGAACGCCTGGATAGTGTCCGAGAGAATCTCTTTCAGGTCCAATCTCTTGTGAAGCTTCTCGGCCAGTTCGGCGATCGAAGAAAGATGCTGTACATCATAGCGTGCCTTTTCATAGAGTCTCAACATCGCCAGGAGAAACCCTGCCGTATTGGCCGCCTCATCAAAGACCATCTTGTCCCGCTCGCGAAACGAGCCGCCGCGACGGTCCATCGCAAGCACGCCCACGACCTTATCCACCAGCACGACCGGCGCGATCATGACCGAACTCACCTGCGGTGCGCCGCGGTAGTAACCGAGCTCATCAGGGTGCTGCAAGAATTCCCCGATCAAGATTGACCGCCGCTCGCTAATTGCCTGATGATAGAGTCCTGAGCGAGTCTCGACGACGCTGTCCGGCACGAAGAGTTCAGAATGAGAGAACCCCTGAACAAGGACCATCTTGTCCTCGTTGCATGCAAAGATCGCTGTGGTATGAGCATTGAAAACATTGTGAACGAACTTCACATAATAAAGCAAGGGGCGCTCAATGCCCTTATGCCGGTCAATTTCGCCCACCGAGGTCATAACCTTGTCCGGAGCGAATGCGGCTGGGGCAAAGAATTGATCGCGGGTTTCGTACTTGGCTAGAGATCTTGTGACACTACTCTCGCGATCCCGCATGTTCGCGATGATGTACCCGACAACGACCACGGCTGCGATCAGAAAACCGAAAGGTAAAATATGAAACCGGCGCGTGATCAGACCAGACGACAACTCGATAAGCAGGACCGTCAACGCCACGATCCAATAATTGCGTTCAGTATCCCGATAACTAATGACGGGAAGAGCGACGTAGTACATTGACACGAGAGGGGAATTCAAGCCGCCGCTCAGTTGCACCGTCACATTGACCAGAGCGGCGACAGCTATGGTGTATAGCAGATTTATCTTCTTGAATGTAATATAGGATATCAAATATGCCGCAACCAAGAAGATGAAGAGATAAGAATACGGTGTACCGAGATCAAAGTTGAGCAGGCCGAGACCACTGAGTATGGCATACAGTATGGCACATGCGTAGGCTATCTTTATTCCCATTCTATCGTCGCCGGAGGCTTTGACGTTATATCGAAAACAACACGGTTGATACCCTCGACCTCGTTCACGATCCTGCGTGCTACACGGTCCAGGAAATCATGAGGCAGCCGTACCCAGTCGGCGGTCATGCCGTCATCACTGTATACCGCCCGGATCGCACACACTGCATCATAGGTTCTGCGGTCACCCATTACGCCAACGCTACCGAGGGGCAGCAGCACGGCAAAGATCTGCCAGATATCCTGATAGTTCTTCAACTGCCCCGCCTCTTCCGATAGGATCAGGTCAGCGGCGCGCAAGATCTCCAGTCGGGATTCGTTCACGGCACCGATGATCCGTACCGCCAGACCCGGTCCCGGGAATGGCTTGCGTTCGATGTATTGCGCGGGCAGCTTCAAGTACCGGGCAATCGCCCGTACTTCATCCTTGAATAACATCCTTAGCGGTTCGATTATCTTAAGTTTCATCCTTTCAGGCAGGCCGCCGACATTGTGATGCGTCTTTATGACATCGGCCGGGCCAATACCTCTGCCCGACTCGATGACATCCGGATACAGCGTACCCTGCACCAAATACTTCACCTTGGACGTACGGCGGGCCTCATTCTCGAATATCCTGATGAACTCATGACCAATTATCTTCCTCTTCTTCTCGGCTTTCCTAATATTGGCCAGTCGCTTCAAGAACCTGCGCCTTGCATTCACTACCCGTAGGTTCATGATACGTCCGAGATTCTCTTTCACCTCTTCCCGTTCGTGCATTCTCAAGACGCCATTATCGACGAAAACGCCGATCAGTTTCTTACCCAAGGCGCGCGCCGCAATGGTAGCCGCGACTGTCGAATCAACACCACCACTGATCGCGCAAATGGCCCGGTCACGCCCCACGGTTTGTCGTATACGCAGAACCTCTTCGTCGACAAAACGGCTCAAGGTCCAGGTCTTCTTTGCCTTACAAATATGGGACACAAAATTGCTGAGGATCTGAATGCCATGCTCGGTGTGCCGCACCTCAGGATGGAATTGCAGACCATAGAAGTCATGGTGTTGAAAGGCCGCAATACGGGTGGTTTCCGTTTCAGCGATAACGCGTGCATGAGGCGGTGCACCGACGACGGTATCACCATGGCTCATCCACACCTTTATCCTGCGCGGCACGCCGTCGAACAACGGGCTCTTACGGTGACTAAGATGAGCCAACCCATACTCCTTGGTTTTACCCTTCTTGACACAACCACCAAGAATCTGGGCGGCGAGTTGCATACCGTAGCATATGCCGAGGATGGGCACGGAAAGCTCGAACAGGGGACGGTACATCCTGGTGTTCAATCTATGAACACTACCCGGACCACCAGAAAGGACTATCCCCTCCACCCCCGCCGCGTCGAGCACGCTCAAATCCGCACGGCAACTGATTATTTCCGAATAGACCTTACATTCTCTTATTCGCCGGGCGATCAGCTGGGTGTATTGCGAACCAAAATCAACAACTGCGATCATAGGCAATGAATGCCAGCGTATCTATCATCCAATTCTTCTGAGTGTATTGGCTGCCAAATTCGCCAAGGTCTTGTCCTTCGATCTCTGCAGATCAAGAAGTATCATCTTCGCGTTGTTGCCGTCGAGCTTGGCTAATGCGGCAACACCCGATTCCTTTATCTGGTTGGCTGCAGCGTCGCCACGCCACTCAAGCCGCTTCAGCAAGTCGGCGATCCAATTAATAGCCTCGAATATCTTCTTCTCGTCAATGATCCTTATCAGTTCAATATACACTTCATCGCCGGTCGAAGTGAGTGCCGGTAATAGATCGAGAACCTCATTGGCATCCACGAGTCTTTTCAAACCACGCAGCGCTTCGCCCTTAACCTGGGGTGACATATCGCGCAGTGCCTTAAGGAGGCCATCCTTATATTTGAGTTTCCCGTACGTACGTGCCAATTCCAGACGAACACGCAGGTCTTCATCCTTGAGCAACGGCTCAAGCCGCGGTGCATAGTCTGGATCGCCGATCTCGCCGAAAATCCTGACGATATTCCTACGCAGAAACCATTCTCGTGCCTGAAGGTTGCTGGTCAAAACTTGTATACTCGGAGCGCCGATGTTCTTCAGTATGTCAACCAGTTTCATGCGTACCGAGAAATCTTCGGCATCACGCAGCAATTGTATCGCTTCACCAACCGCATCACCCTGAAAACTAATGATCGCCGCACGAACATCCGGATACAACCCGCTTTCCCACAGAAAGGAGAAGAGCGTCGGCAAAACCGTCGGATTTTTCGTCGCCTTCAAGAATTGTATTATCTTCTTTCTCAAGTCCAAGGACACATTTGCACGACCCAGTACCCGGCTGAAAGTCTCGATCAAGCGCTCGCAAGATCCCTGCTGTCCAGTATCACTGAGCAATGAGTACAGATCTTGTATTTCCTCCATGAAACGAATGATCAGACGTTCGCTGGATTCCTGTTCGATTGCCAAAGCAATGCGTAGAACGAGATTATTCACCATCTCGTATTTCTTCTCGGGCAGTGACCTGCGGGCAAAACCGATCAGAGACTTCAATGCTTCGGCACGGCTATCCTCATCCGGTGTCTCGAGCATATTGTAGTAAGGCTGAAGCGCGATCTTCAGATCGTCCTCGTCGATGGTCTGCGCGACCTGATCCTCAAGCAACAGGTTAATACCAGCACCGGTAAGATACTCATAGACGTTGAGTTGTCTATTCTTGAGTAATGGTACGACCTGCCCAAACTTCTCTTTGTCGATCACGCCCATCAGTTTCACGATGTTATCGCGTCTGCCCTGCCTTTCCCAATTCGCGGTGAGTTCAACGAGTGTCTCCGTATCCAGACAAGACAGCATCGTGAGTATGAACGGCTGCATCTGCACATCCTGGAGCAGGGCAATACGCTTTTCAACCGGCAAGAGGTCCACGACACCGACAATGGCCTCGCTATAAGAGCGCCAATCACTTCTCGGGACGTGTTCAATATCACTGATCACTGCCGCAAAAGGGGCCCGGGAATCAGAAACTGCAGGACGCTCCCGCACGATTTCCATCAAGCCCCGGATTGCCTCGATTATTTCTTCATGGGTTTTGGCACCCTCCGTGGCTGTTTTCTCAGATGTTGTCTCTGCCGGTGCCGCGTTAATGACGATATTCGTCGTTCCTTTCCCTGTTAGCATGTTTTCCACGCCCCCGGCTTCTTCTACCTCTCGTTCGGGACGGGCCATTACTGTGTAGAGATTTACCAGGTCTTCCTGTTTTGTCGTCGACACAAAACCGATGCTTTTTATACCCTTCTTCCTCACACTTTCAACAAGAGACGATAATGCCAGATTCCTGCCTATTTCCAACCGGTTGTCGCCGACAACAACCGTGTCCTCGGATATATTGATCGAGAATCTCGGGTATTCGGCAAAGATGCGGGTCAGTACAGAAAAGGTGTCTCTCACTGTTTTCTCGAACACGGGATGGCCTGCGGGGTAGGACCGGGCCGCCTTGAAGCCAACTGCGACCTCCTTAATCAGCTCCATTATCAGGCCTTGATCCATACTTAAATATATTCTCTTTTCTGCCTTTGTCAATACAAAACCCTTGAAATTGGACAAGAGTGACATATAATATGAAAATTTCGCACAAATGCGCTTGAAGGGAGACTAGATGCTCAAGAACCTTATCAGAACAAAGAAAGCTCGAATCGGAGTTATCGGCCTCGGCTATGTCGGTCTGCCGTTGGCTATCGAGATTGCGGCTAAGGGATTTGATATCCTGGGTATTGATATCGACGAGAACCGGGTGAAAAGGATAAACAAAGGTATTTCCTTTATCAGCGATGTTGATTCCTCAACGCTGAAGAAATACGTGAAGCAAGGTTTGATCCATGCGACCACGGATCAGCGTCAACTCGCACGCTGTGATGTGATTCTCATCTGTGTGCCCACACCAGTGAACATAAATAAAGAACCAGATCTTCTGCCGGTCATTCAGAGTACTGAGTGGATCGCGAAACACCTGCGCCGCGGGCAACTGATAATCCTCAAGAGCACGACCTATCCCGAAACCACGGAACGAGTGTTACTACCCATCCTGGCAAAATCAAATTTGAAAGTAGGCAAGGATTTTTATCTGGCCTTCTGCCCGGAGCGAATCGATCCCGGCAACAAGAGATACGGCGTGGTCAATACGCCGGTCATCATCGGCGGTATTACCACAGAGTGTACGAACATCGCTGCCTACTTCTATAAGCAGTTTGTCGAGAACATTGTCCCGGTATCCTCAGCCCGGGCCGCAGAGATGACCAAGATCCTCGAAAATACGTTCCGCAATGTCAACATCGCCCTGGTCAACGAATTTGCACAATTGTGTGAGCGTATGGGTGGTATCGACATATGGGAAGTAATCGAAGCGGCAAGAACAAAGCCGTTCGGCTTCATGCCCTTTTATCCGGGGCCTGGAGTGGGCGGACACTG
>JASFEK010000130.1:0-5822 GCA_050124875.1 Caldifarciminota bacterium
CTGGCCGAGATTCTACATGAGGCCGGCCTGCCCGACGGTGTGTTGAACGTTGTCTACGGCGGCGGTAGTGAGGTCGGTGAAGGTCTGCTTAACCATAAGGATATTTCCGGCATATCCTTTACTGGTTCTTCAGACATTGGTATGAGGATCGGTGAGGTGTGCGGCAAGACCTTGAAGCGGTGTTCCCTGGAACTGGGTGGCAAGAACGGTCAGGTTGTGCTCAGGGATGCGAGCCTGGAACTAGCCCTGGAGGGCGCGCTCTGGGGTGCATTCGGCACGACCGGACAGCGCTGCACCGCGACATCGCGGTTGATCGTGGAAGAACCAGTATACGATGAGTTCGTCGAGATGCTCAAGGCACGCACCGAGAAGCTGAAGCTGGGTAATGGCCTGAACGAGGATGTGGACGTCGGTCCGACCGTGAGCGAATCTCAGCGGGAATCAGTACACTCCTATGTGGAGATCGGGAAGAAAGAGGGCGCGAAGTTGATCACCGGTGGCGAATTCTACACCGAAGGTGAATGTGCCAAGGGCTGGTTCTACAAACCAGCGATATTCATCGATGTATTGCCGAACATGAGGATCGCACAGGAGGAGATATTCGGACCCGTGCTGTCCGTCATCAAGGCGAAGAATTTCGATGAAGCAATGGAGATCCTTAATGGTACGGTGTACGGGTTGTCTTCGAGTGTCTATACTAATGATCTGCATTGTGCACATAAGGCGATTGAACTGGCTGAAACCGGTATCGTCTACATTAATGCACCAACCATCGGTGCCGAGTGTCACTTGCCGTTCGGCGGTATGAAGAACACCGGGAATGGACATCGCGAGGGCGGTTGGACTGCGTATGAGATATTTACCGAGATCAAGACCGTTTACATCGACTACTCAGGTGCCTTGCAGAAAGCACAGATCGATACCTGGGGTTCGTGAAAGTGGTGACAATGGTTAAGAGGACTATGAGACAGCGCGCAAGCACGATCAAGAAAGGCAATGCGAAGCAGAACAAAGCAGGTTCGCCACGGAAACCAGTAATCCTCACCCGTTTACCCGGGCCCAAGGCGAAGACCATTTTGAACAAGGATCATAAGTATGTTTCACCGTCATACACGCGCGGTTATCCAGCCGTCGTGCAGAGTGGCAAAGGCGTGTGGGTGACCGATGTTGATGGCAATGTCTTCCTTGATTTTTCGGCGGGTATCGGCGTTGTTTCAACCGGTCACTGTCACCCACAGGTTGTCAAAGCGATACAGGCACAGGCTGGGCGGCTTCTGCACATGTCGGGAACGGATTTCTACTATCCGAGTCAAGCTGACCTGGCCGAGAAACTCGCCGAAATCGTGCCCGGAGCCAAGAACAAGAAGGTGTTTTTCTGTAATTCGGGCGCCGAGGCAGTTGAATGCGCAATGAAGCTGGCGCGTTATCATAAACGCCGGACGCGCTTCATCGCCTTCACCGGTGCATTTCACGGCCGTACATTCGGAGCGCTGTCATTGACCGCGAGTAAAGTATCGCAGCGCAAGTATTTTGCGCCGCTTTTGTCCGGGGTCACTCATGTTTCGTACGCCTACTGCTACCGGTGTCCGTTCAATCTGAAATATCCAGAGTGCGACATGGCGTGTGTGAGCCATATCGATGACGTACTGTTCAAGAAGGTAGTACCACCTGAAGAGGTGGCCGCGATATTCGTGGAGCCGATCCAGGGCGAAGGCGGTTACATCGTGCCGCCGCCGCGCTTCCTTCCGGCATTACGGGCATTATGCGACAAATACGGGATTCTCTTGGTTGATGATGAGGTTCAGGCGGGCATGGGCCGGACCGGCAAGATGTTCGCAATTGAGCATTTCAACACCAAGGCAGATATCTATAGCCTTGCCAAGGGTATTGCCTCAGGTATGCCACTGGGAGCGTGTGTTTCCAGGTCTGGCATAATGGACTGGGAACCCGGTTCACATGCCTCCACCTTTGCCGGTAATCCAGTATGCTGTGCGGCAGCGCTCAAGACGGTTGAGCTCCTGGAGAATGGGTTGATCGAGAACGCCGCGCGCCTCGGCAAAGTCGCCCTCACGCGTCTCAATGAGATGAAGAGGCGGTATGATTTCATCGGTGATGTGCGGGGCAAGGGTTTGATGGTCGGCGTGGAACTGGTGGCCGACGCGATGACCAAGGAACCGGTAAGGGACTTGCGCAACGCAGTCGTGTTGGAAGCTTTTAAGAACGGTCTCTTGCTACTTGGTGCCGGCGTCTCGGCGATCCGTTTCATTCCGCCTCTGGTCATTCAGGAAGACGAGTTGCATACCGGACTTGATATATTTGAGCAGGCGCTAAAGAAGGTGTTTAAGGCTGATTAAAAAAAAGGGGCCGGAAGGCCCCTTTTTTCAATTCTACTACTTCTCCTAGAACATTTTCCAGATTCCGAACCAGGCGGTTGTTGTGTCTTCATTCTCCGAGTATTCATCAATGGCAACAAAATGCAGCAGGACCCTTGCGGTTTCGTTAGCCCCCAAACTGTCGTTCACCGGAGCGAGCGGTATAGGAATACCCAGTAGAATGAACGTGTCGCAACACGCGGAATTCACGAGTCCCTCGATCTTTCCGTACATGGCAATAGGTTCTGTGGGTCCGTAATATGGTACGGTGTCATCAGTACGGTAGTATTCCAGATACATTTCCTTGAGATAGCTATCCACCGAGTTTTGTGCCACAAAGTGTATCTCTTCAATCGTAGCGTTAAGTAGGGAGTCACCGCCGTAAGTCGACCAAGCCACTGGATTCACCCAGGTGATCTCGATATCCGGCTTCAAGTCGAATGCGTCCTCAGCATAATCACATGCAATGAACGTCAAAGCCAACACAGCAAGTGCCATTAATTTTTTCATCATTCCTCCTTTTCGATTTTGTAAATTTTATACAATATTATAAATTTGTCAAGGCTTGATTTTTCTGGGGTGTGTTCCTGTGGTCAGTCGGGCTTATTGCTTTGTTTTTCGACGATTCTTCTTTAATGCCGGCGTGTATTGCTTAACGAAAACGTCATCGAAATCATACACGTTCTCGAAATCTTCAAGTTTATCATCAGGTGTTTTGCTGAGCAGATTTTCATTCACCATGTTTATGACGATGTTACCAAAGTCTATTGTTGCCGTAACGCCCCAGTGTTCAAAGACTACTTTAGCCATTGAGCCATAGCGCTGTAAGGCGAGGTCCTTGATGCCTAGCAGTAGCTGTTGACCGGTAACGTGCCCCGGTGCTTCTGTCTGCTGGCGCGTGTATTGCAGGGCCTCGAGCACAAAGACATACGCGTCCCTGCTGTACCGGGGGTCGGCACTGACGATGCGGTTAAGCTTGTGGCGATTGTCCATAGGTCTATTCTATACTAATCCATGCGTGCGTCAACACGGCACATGGCAACGCTTCTTTGGTTACGGACAGGATGGGTTGACTAGCTCTTCTTTGTAGCTTGCTTGCCGTACTCGTAGCCCTTGTTAAAGCCCTTCATGTTGAGTGCCAGGGCCCGGTCCGGAACTGACCCGGGGATAGCCTTTTTCATGGCGTCGTAACTGACGACATCGGTGACTGCGGTGAAGAAGCCGAGCATGACCAGGTTCGCAATGATCCGGTTGCCCAGTTCTTCGGCGAAACGCGTCGCCGGGATCTTGAAGATCTTGAGGCTGGCCCGCTGTTTGGGATGGACCAGGTCTTCATCCACGATCAGTATTCCGTCCTCTTTCAGCTCGGGTTCATACTTTTCGTACGCTTCACGCGACATGGAAACCAGAATACGGGGCTTGGTGATGTAGGGATACAGTATTCTGTCCTCGCTGACCACGAGTTGTGAGCTGCAGGCGCTGCCGCGGGCCTCCGGACCGAAACTCTGGGTCATTGTCGCATTCTTGCTATCGAAGATCGAACATGCCTT
The DNA here is from genome assembly GCA_050124875.1 of Caldifarciminota bacterium. GTDB lineage: Bacteria > Hydrothermota > Tepidihabitantia > SM23-42 > SM23-42 > SM23-42. The sequence continues at coordinate 3,923 of JASFEK010000130.1, forward strand.
ACCGACGATGTACCCGGAGCGGATTATTCCCTGCCCGCCCAATCCTGAGAAGCGGATCTCATACATGGGTTCCCTCCTTGGGTTGAGCTTGCTGAGTAATGCCGTAAGGTGCGTACCGGTCGCCGAGTACAGATGAGAAGCGTTGGTTCATCGCATCGAGGAAGGTTGGCCGTTCGCGGTCGATGAACTTGCCGACAATGATCGGTTTCTGGAAATCAATATTGAGTTCCTTGGTGTCGGCGCCGTGTTTGGTGATGCTCTGCTCGTGATAATATTTCATGACGTCCAGGCCCGAACCCAGCCGGTTCCAGCGCGCGTACAGTGTGGAGCATGGTGCGATGACCTCGATGAATGAGAACCCTCGGCGGTTAAAGGCTTCAACCATGGAATTGGCGAGCCGCCGGATGTGCAGTGCGGTCCAGCGTGCCACATAGCTGGCACCGCAGGAATCCATCAGGAATGGAAGATTGAAAGGCGGTTCGAAATTACCGTAAGGGCTTGTGGAACAACGTGCCGTTTCCGGCGTGGTGGCGGCAACTTGACCGCCGGTCATGCCGTAGATAAAGTTATTAACACATATCACGATGATGTCCATATTGCGGCGGGCAGCATGGATCAGGTGATTACCACCGATCGCCACCAAATCACCGTCTCCTGAGAATACGACCACTTTGAGTTCCGGGTTAGCCAACTTCAGTCCGGTGGCAAATGGTACTGCGCGTCCATGCGTGGTATGAAAAGAGTCAAGCTTGACATAGCCAGCGACCCGGCCCGTGCACCCGATGCCGGAAACGATCGCGATCTTGTCGAGATCGAGCTGTGCTTTTTCCAATGCGCTGGCAAAGGCCGTGACCGCGGTGCCGATACCGCAAGCCGGACACCAGATATGCGGGATGCGATCCATGCGGAGCAGTTGCTCCATTGGATGTTGTTCAGCCGTACCCTTCTTGGTATCAGAAATGTCAACTGCGCTCATTGTAGCGCCTCCTTGATTTTTGCGAGTATGTCCTGCGGATTATGGACCCATCCACCGCCGTGCGGGGCAAGCAGAGTCTTGCATTTTCCATGGGCGCATCGTTCTACTTCAAGGGCAACCTGACCGTAGTTCATCTCGACCGTGACCAGTGCCTTGGTCTTGGCGGCGAGTTCCTCGATGCGCTTCTCAGGAAATGGCCAGACAACCACCAGCCTGATGAACCCCACCTTGATGCCTTGCTGCCGGGCGAGGGCGATTGCCCGATAGGCCACGCGGGAACTGATTCCGTAGGAGACAATGACCACGTCAGCGTTTTCTGTCTCCTCTTCTTCGTACCGGTAGATCTGCTCGGCGTTCTTGCGGATCTTGTCCATCAACCGGTGCACCAGTACTTCTTGACACTGCCAGTTCATCACGGGATAGCCCTTCTCGTCATGGGTCAACCCGGTTACATGGAACCGGTACCCGTCGCCGGCTTTCACCATCGGCGGTATCATGTCCGCGTCAGCCTTGTAAGGCAGGTAAGCATTCTTAGGACCCTTGTAGTATTTCCTCTGGGCGAGTTCGATGTTTTCGGCCTTCGGGATGACCACACGTTCGGTCATGTGGCCAACGCATTCATCAGTCATGAGGAAAACCGGCACGCGGTATTTCTCTGATAGGTTGAAGCAATCAATCGTGAAGTCGAAGCATTCTTGCGGTGAATTCGGCGCCAGGGCGATGATTTCATAATCACCGTGTGAACCCCAGCGGGCCTGCATCATGTCGGCCTGGCCAGGCAGGGTGGGCAATCCTGTAGATGGTCCACCACGCTGCACATTCACGAAGACGCATGGCGTTTCGAGCATTGCCGCGAGACCGATGTGTTCCTGCATCAGCGAAAAGCCGGGGCCCGAAGTAACGGTCATTGACTTTTTGCCTGCC
>JASFEK010000131.1:0-5819 GCA_050124875.1 Caldifarciminota bacterium
TTTCTATGTCTTCAACTCCTTCTTACGTGCAGCCGGGAACAACACATTATTCAGGATCAAGCGATACCCTGGAGAATTGCGGTGCATGTTCAAATCGGTCGGTGGGTCGCCAATGAAATGCTGATAGTCTTCTGGGTCGTGCCCGGCAAGATACGTAAAGGTACCTTTTCCATAATCACCGTGCAGATATTTCACCTCTTCAGTGCCGGCAACCTCACCCAGCACCAGCGGGGCTACTTTGACCGTGCTCCTGCGAAAGCCCGAACACTGACCGAGAAATTCCTTAACGAGTGATGTATGGTTCTGCACAAGCATACATGGAACCGGGTCGAATTTTGCAGAAAAATCAAAGAGAGAAATATACGTGTTCGGACCCCTGCTATTTGCCTCCTGGACAACATCGATCGTGGAATGCTCGTAGACCAAGGGGTTGAGCACGAGTTTGAAATTCTCGAAAGCAAGGCACTGCGTATAATCCAGCTTGTCATCTGCATCTCGATCATACGGATCGCCATCGAACAGGTTGTGGCAGATATCTATCTGCTGGGCAGCCAGAGCGATCTCATAAGTATCACATGCTGAACACATCGAGAATACAAAACCACCCTGAGCGATGTACTCCTTTATTGCTAGGGCTACTGCAAGTTTCATACGGGAAACCTTCGCAAAACCAAGATGCTGGGCCATCTGGGTATTTGATCGCACCTCATCCTGGTACCACTGAGTCTTATGGTAATTAGCATAGAACTTACCGTACTGGCCAGTAAAGTCCTCGTGGTGAAGGTGTAGCCAGTCATATTTCACAAGTACGCCGGCCAAGACATCATCATCCCATACTTGATCATAAGGGATTTCTGCATACTCGAGTGCCAGTGTGACTGCATCATCCCAAGGTTCGAAATTCTCCGGTATATATACGGCGATCCGCGGCGCCTTCTCAAGCAGTACGGTTTCCATGTTGTTTTCTTCAATGGTCTTGTAGATCTGTAGCACCTCGGACGAGGGTACGATCTCCCAACGCACGCCGTGTACCGCGCATTCCCGCTCGGTTTCCTTAGTGTATTCCATCAAGAACGATCCACCCCGGTAATTCAGCAACCATTCGACTTCGACCCCCGCGTCGATCACGCGGTAAGCCACACCGTAAGCCCCAAGATGGTCAACCTGGGACAGGTCCATCGGTATGATCAATTTCTCCGCAAACAGGGGCAGGCAAGCTAAAGCAATGAAAAGATGCTTGGGCAAACGATCACTCCTCGTTCTTCTTGATGATATCCATGATCTCTTTGGGTTCCTTGGCATTCCGGAGGAGCTCGCGCACCGGGTGTTTACGTAACAATCTTGATAGCTTCGCGAGTGCTAGTATATACTCTGATTTCTTATTCTCAGGCGAGGCAATAAGAAAAATGATGTGCGAAGGCTTACCGTCCACCGAGGAGAAATCTATGCCTTCAGGCGAGCGGGCAAAAGCTAGTGTAAGATCCTTAACCGCGTTCGTTCGCGCATGGGGAATGGCGATCCCGTCGCCGATTCCTGTTGACTCAAGATTCTCCCTCTTCGCCAGAGCCTTTATGAATTCGTCACCATCGCCGACCAGCTTGTGCTCTACCATATGCGCCACCAGTTCGTTTATTGCGGCGATCTTTTCTCGCGCCCTAATCTCCATTATTATTGCCTCCGGCTTAAGATACTCAGAGATCTTTAGTTGCATCAAACCTCCTCTTGGCATTGTTCCAAGCCTTGTATGATAGAAACATCTCGACACATTTCATCACCGGTCCTCATAATCCGATGACCGGGATCGAGCAGGTTATGAATATCTTCTTGAATTCATCTTTTCTCTTGAATAGCATAGCATCGATGCCATACGACTCGATATAGTGGGCTATCACCTGTGCCAAATGTCCTTCTTCAAGGTGTAATGATGTCCAAACGCCATTTTGAACGGCATCGTCTTCAATGAGGTAAAGCAATTTCCATCCTTCCTCTTCAGTCTTGCTGTGCACGACCTTGACCTTTTGGTGGGTGAGGCTCGCCAGGCGTGCGACCCGACTTGGTTCAATAACGAATAACACAAATAGTCTGCTGCCGGCATTCTTGCAGAATTCGATCGCGTCCGGCATTATTGATTGATCTGCATCACCCGTCAAAACGAGTAACATTTTTTCGAACTTCATACGTGATTACAGTATGTACCTGGAGACATCCACGTTACGCACAATATCACCCAGCTTACCATCCACATATTCACGTGTGATCCTGACCTTCTCCTCCGCCCGGGGAGCAGTGAACAGCAATTCCTCGAGCAGCTTGGTCATGATTGTATGCAATCTGCGGGCGCCAATATTCTCGGTCGTTTCGTTGACCTTGGCGGCAATCTGTGCGATCGCCTCTATCGCATCATCCGAGAATTCCAGCATGACACCGTCGGTTGCCAGTAAAGCAACATACTGCTTGATCAACGAATTCTCCGGTTCAACCAGGATGCGCCGGAAATCCTCTTCGCTCAAAGCACCCAGTTCAACGCGGATCGGGAACCGACCCTGGAGTTCCGGGATCAAATCTGAAGGTTTCTTATTGTGAAACGCACCGGCCGCGATGAAGAGTATGTGATTGGTCTTGATCATGCCGTATTTGGTCATGACGTTTGAACCTTCAACAATCGGCAACAGATCACGCTGCACTCCTTCGCGTGATACATCCGGGCCGCCGGTCGTCCCGCCACCGGCGATCTTGTCAATCTCATCAACGAAAATAATACCTGAATTCTCTGCCCGCTGCCGCGCCTCATTGACTACCTCATCCATGTCGACAAGCTTCTCTGCCTCCTCAGTCTGCAGGTACTTGACCGCTTCTTTCACGGGCATCTTTCTTTTCTTCTTACGCCTTGGCATTTTGCTACCGAAGGCTTCTTCCAAGGCAACGCTCAAATCCTCGATGCCGCTCTGGCTGAAAATCTCGATGAACGGTGCGGCCGCCTGCCGTGATACCTCAAGTTCGACGACGCGTTCATCCATCTTGCCCTGATGTAATAGCTGTCGCATCTTCTCCCGTGTGTCACTAACCTGTAGCCCGGCATCGAGCGGTGTTTGATCTTTGTCCGGCTTGATCGGCGCCGGTAGAAGAATATCGAGAATCCTTTCCTCGGCATACTGCTTGGCTTTTTCCTGCACCATCGCGGTCTTTTCCTGACGCACCATATTGACGGATATTTCGACGAGGTCTCTGACCATCGATTCCACATCGCGGCCCACATAGCCCACCTCGGTAAAGCGTGATGCCTCAACCTTCATGAACGGCGCCCGTGCCAGTCCCGCCAGCCGGCGTGCAATCTCTGTCTTACCCACTCCTGTTGGTCCGATCAGTATTATGTTATTTGGATAGATCTCCTCTTTTATTCTGCCGCTCACCCGCTGTCTGCGCCATCTATTTCTCAGGGCAATTGCGACGGCTTTTTTCGCTTCGGATTGGCTGATAATATATCTATCGAGTCGGGCAACGATTTCTTCAGGAGTAGGAAAGGCATCGGATCCCAGTGTTTTCAACGAAGCCTTGTCCCCCATCAAGTATAATTATACGGAATTAGACAAATCTGTCAAGATGCGGACGGATTTCCGTGAGAATTGACCCATTATTGACAAATGCAGGGATTTAATTAGAATTTTGCTATGCAGGGATGGCGACCAATGCTATTTATCGTACTACTATCAATCCGTTTTATGGTCGCCATTGACCCGGATAGCATGTTTCATAGTCCCGGAGACGTTTTCTATGTCAACTCACAAGCCGGTGAGATAAGGTTATCTGCTTCCAGGAATTATATTGGTGAAACCTACCTGGTTACCGGCGCGCGCCGTGTGCCGATGAACATCGGGTACCAAGACGGTAACTTCGACTACTTTGTCGCGCATCTGGCACCTTTCGATACAACATTCACCTACAACTTCCTCGTGCTGGACGGATCTGATTCACTACGCATCCCTGCCGAAGGCAGCTATCGGGCCGCCGCTCCCATACTGCAGGTTCCGAATTGGGCAGCGGGCAAGAGCTACTATCTCATACACGTGGACGGCTTTAACAACGGCGACCTACTGAATGACCCGGATGATAGAATCGCCTGGACCGACAAACCGGTCCGCGGATCCGCCTATGGTGGCGACCTTGCCGGGATCTTTCAGAAGATCGACTATCTCACGGCGCTCGATCCCGACATCATCTTGCTGTCCCCTATCCTTGAAGCCTCATCCAATCACAAGCTGGATCCAAGCGACTACGCACGGATCGATCCTGCGTACGGTGATACAAGCAATCTGAAACAACTCATTTCGGCGGTACACGGCATCGACAAGAAGATTGTCTTGAGCATCGTCTTGACCCATACCGGCGTGGATTTCCCCGCATTCGCTGACATATCCACTCATGGCAACCTTTCAAATTACATAGACTGGTACCAAATCAGCTCTCTACCAACGGATTCCGTGGGAATGAAATACACGGCATGGCTGGGCGACTCCAGTTTTCCACTACTCAATCTCCGAAACCAGCAATTACGGGATTACGTCATCGGTTATTTGGAATACTGGGCTCACTTTGGTTTTGACGGCTTTTACATCGGGGAGCACGAGGAGATCGATGCCGGATTCATGGCCGCACTGTACCGTCACATGAAGGATAGGTATCCGGAAATCATCATTCTCAACAGTGATTGCCGCCTACAAACGGTCCTGCATTCGGACGGCTGCATGAATCGGGTTTTGTCCCGGGCCGCGATTGAGTATTTTGTGAACAATACGATTTCAACCGCCACCTTCGACAGCATAATCCACAACGCGCTCTTCTTCAAACCACCCCAGATCAACTGCGCAAGCATGATCAGCTTCTATGATTATACAAGACGGATCGGTATGATCGCCGACCAAGACCTGCTCGAAGTCATGTATGCATTCATATTCACTTTTTGTGGTTCACCGCTGATTGTTTACGGCGATGAGATCGGTTCAACCGAATACGCACCGCTGAATTGGGGGAGCTTCGACTGGTCAGGCGCACAACACAACGCGGAATTAGCAGGAACGATACGCAAGCTCATGAGAATCCGCAAGGAAAACCCGGAGATCTCGAGCCCACATCTATTCACACTGTATATCGATGATGTGAAGAAAGTCTACGCCTACGACCGGGGCGGGCTTATCGTGATTCTGAATTCTGGGCCGAGCGCGTCCTTTGTCGAACTGCCAGCCTGGGATGGCACTTATACTGATCTTCTGGAAGGCACGAAGTACACTGCCTTTTCCCAACGACTCAAGCTATCGGCCGATCCATTATCATTTCGCATACTAAAACGTGAGTTTTAAACTAGTCACGAACTTCACGCCCAAAGGCGACCAACCAGAGGCCATCGACAAGCTGGTTGCAGGCATAAGAAAAGGCAAGAAATTCCAGACCCTCTTGGGCGTCACTGGTTCCGGAAAGACATTCAGCATCGCAAACGTCATCGAGCGTACCCAGATGCCGACCCTTGTCATTTCCCATAACAAAACACTGGCTGCTCAGCTCTATGGTGAATTTAAGGCTTTCTTCCCGGAAAACGCAGTCGAGTATTTCATTTCCTACTATGATTATTATCAACCTGAAGCGTATGTTCCGGCAAGCGACCTCTACATTGAAAAAGATGCCTCGATCAATGAAGAAATCGAGCGATTACGGTTGCGCGCCACATCGGCATTACTCACCCGGCGCGATGTTCTCATAGTAGCCTCGGTATCGTGCATCTATAACATCGGGTCGCCCGATGAGGTAAAAGAACTCGTCGTCCTCTT
>JASFEK010000132.1:0-5775 GCA_050124875.1 Caldifarciminota bacterium
AATGATACGGCTGTTACTATAGCCGTGAGCAGAAAAACAAAGAAGGCAGGAAATGGAGGGAAGTCCGGCCTTAGAATGACGAGTTGAGAGAGGGGCAACCCAATACCGAGTAAGATGACTATTAGCTCATAGATAAACAACAGGCGCTTCTTCATTAACGGTATTATAATCAGAAAGTCTTTCCTGTAAAGCTTTTTCTGAGACTTAAGCCGTTGTGTGGTTTGAAACGGGCAGACAATTGACAAAGTGATTTGTGCGCTGTATCATGAAGCATGCGTACAGGTTTTGCCGAACTGCCCTTGCATCACGGTCGCGCACCGCGCTGGCTCTTCGCGCGGATGGTAAAGCTGGCCCGCGCCATAATTGAGGTGATGGTCGTGGAGCAAGGTCGTGAGAAATTCCTGCGCCGGGTATCGGATCCTTTCTGGTTCCAGGCGTTCGGGTCGATACTTGGTTTTGATTGGCACTCTTCGGGCGTGACTACAACGGTGTGTGGCGCAATGAAAGAGGGCACCAAGGATATTGCCAGTGATCTGGGCATTTATTTCTGCGGTGGCAAGGGTGGTACCTCAAGAAAAACACCGTCCCAGATAAACGCCATCTGTGAGACACTGTCAGTCGACCCAGGCGAGCTGATCTTTGCATCCAAGACAGCCGCCAAGGTGGATAATACCTGTGTGCAGGACGGCTATAATTTATATCATCATATGTTTGTGTTCACAGTGGACGGCGATTGGAGCGTGATTCAACAAGGCATGAATCCTGATAACCATTTTGCGCGGCGTTATCATTGGCTCTCCATGAATCTCCAGTCATACGTCAGTGAGCCACATACTGCGATATGCTGTGACCAAAAGAAAGATTCACTCAATATGGTGGCTGAAGAGAGCGAGGCATCACGTAGTGTCGTGACCGAAATCGCCGCAGAGCGCCCAGAGAAAACGATCAAGGAAACAGAGAAAATGCTCAAGATGCCCAGCCGTCATCCAGTACTGAACCTGGATATCAGTCCCAAGTATTTTCACAAGATATTGCTGAAGACCTATGAAAAGGCGCCAGATAGCTTCGAGGGTTTGATCAGTATATCTGGGGTCGGGCCAAAAACCCTCCGTGCCCTGGCCTTGATCGGTGAGCTGCTGTACGGCGCGCGGCCTTCTTTCCGTGATCCGGCGCGCTATTCCTTTGCTCATGGAGGCAAGGATGGATTTCCATACCCAGTAAACCGCGATACCTACAACAAGTCAATAGCCTTCCTGGAGTCAGCAATAAAGAAGGCGAAGATCGGGGAGAGTGACCGGTTGAAGGCGCTGAGAAAACTCACCTATTTGTGACACGAGACGCACCGCGCCAGTATTGCCCGGAGCCGAAAAGTGATAGCCACTAGGCACTTGCGTGCTTGGTGTAATGTTGACATACAATATTGTATGACTATAATAGCCCCAAGGAGCGAGCATGAACTACAAAAAACTTGAGAATATACTTCTCTATTTTTTATTAGCCCTAGTTACATTCATCTATTTGTACACTGTTTCACCGACCCTTAGTTTTTGGGATTGCGGAGAATTCATTGCATCGGCCTATACACTTGCTGTTCCGCATCCTCCGGGAACACCCTTTTACATACTCTTGGGTCGGGTGTGGCTGATAGTCGTTGGTTTGTTTGCTGGGGTGCTGCCAATAGCCAAAGAGGTTGCCTGGCACATGAACCTCCTCGGGTTATGCATCACCGTGTTGACCATATTTCTCATTTACCGGATGCTTTTGAGAATATTCAGAATGTGGAAGGGAAATAATAACCAGCTGTCATATCTTATCATAACCTTCGCAACCTGCTTGGCAATTTCATTCTACTACACTGTTTGGGAGAATGCGGTTGAGACTGAAGTCTACGCCGCAGCTACATTCATCTTCTTGCTGGTCAACTACATTGTACTTCTCTGGTACGAGAGCGTTAAACAGGGGGCACCCAAGAATAGGTATTTGCTTTTCTGCTTCTATTTGATATTCCTGGCTACGGGCATTCATTTGACACCATTTCTGATATTCTTTCCGGTATACGCCTTCATATTCTATGTGGAGCGGCGCTATTTGAAGGATGCGATGTTGTGGTTACTAGGTTTGTTCCAGGTGATCTTCTTCGCCTTATCTTTCTTGCTGCCCAAGTCCATGCATACGCCAGCGATCATTGTGCTGGCAATAATACTCGGGATGGCGCTTTTCCTACCGCTTATCGATGCTTCCCGTTACCGCAACTGGCGTTTCTTCTGGATGGGTATCTTTCTCGTTCTGGTTGCTTTTTCGGCGGAATTGTATTTGCCGATACGTTCGCGCGTCCTCGACAATCTGTACAAAGATGAAGCAGTTGCGGAAAGATACTACGCTGGTGAAAACATCGCTCCGCGGATCAACGAGTGTGATCCGGGCGAAAACTTCGAAGCCTTCAACAATGTTCTGCATCGTGCTCAATACGGTCCGGCAAAACTGATCCCCAGACAGACCCAGGAAGCAACTGGGTTGGGAGTATTGCAGGGATATTTTTGGCAGATGGCATTGTTCGTGCGCTATCTTTCCTGGCAGCCGGTGCCAGAGATCGCGCCTAATGCACTACGGAGCATAGTGCTCGCGCTCTTCTACGTCTTTGGGATTTGGGGGTTGGTTGAACTCTTCCGCAGAGAGCGCAAGTTGTTCTTCCTTACGGCGCTCATCATGTTCATGCTCTCCTTTGCCATGGTTGGTTACTTGAATCTCAAGTTCTCGCCCAGTGATTCCAATCCCCGCCATCAGCCTCAGGAGGTACGCGAGCGTGATTACTTCTTTCATACCGGTCATGCTTATTTCGGCATGCTTGTTGGTATTGGCTTTTTCGGTTTTCTCCAGTCGATCAAGCGTGGATCCAAGTATAAACGCCAGATCGAAATTGCCGGGTTGAGCGGGTTCCTTGTCTTCTCGGCGATTCCGCTGTTCGCTAACTTCCGAGTGAGCAGTCGATTCGGGGACTTCATGCCCAAGGATTATGCGTACAATATGCTTATCTCCTGTGACAATGATGCGGTACTTTTTACCAATGGCGATAATGATACGTTTCCGCTATGGTTTGCTCAGGAGGTCCTGGGGATCAAGCGTCGGGTGATTAATGCCAACCTTTCTCTTATCAACACGGCCTGGTACATACGGCAACTGAAAGACTGGGGTGCACCAGTCAGTTTCAGCAAACGGGTCATTAATCGGCTCGAACCATTCATGACCCGCGATCGCCGTGTGGTTTGGGTAAAGGATATCATGATCAGGAACATTATTGCCACGAATGCGGGCATAAGGTTGAAAGAAGAAGACTACATCATTACCCAGCAGGAATTCGCCGAGCGACATTTGAAGGACTACAAGGGTAAGATGCGGATCTACTTTGCCTCTACTGTATCGGCGGAGAACTTCGAGGGATTCCGTCCGTATTTGAAGCTCGAAGGACTCGTGTATCGCCTCGTCGGCGACAGTGCTGATCCTGTATATGCGGTTGATATTCCAAAGACCAAGAATTTCTTCTACCGGACATACCGTTACACGGGTGTCTTTGATCCTGAGCAGCAGGAATTCATTTCCCGGATCCTCGTTGATTTCGATCGAAGGAAAGAAGAGGGTGAATTCTATGACTTCGCGATGTTCAAAGACGATAATACGCGTCGGCTCTATACCAACTACGCGGCCGGATTGGCAACGCTGGGCGTGGCCTTGCGAGAGCTGGGCGACCTGAAGGGCACACTCGATGCGTGGCGCTTTGCCCTCTTGTTTGATCCGTATCAGAATATCTACTTCACGTATAATCTGGGCGTTTTGTTTGCGCAAATGGGCATGCGCGACAGTGCGTATCATTATCTGGCCAAGATAGAGGTGGAGGATCCAGGAATGATGGTTCAGATCGGGTCGGTGTTCGCCAATACCGGATATTACGAGCGCGCCATAGAATATTTTCAGCGGGCAATAGGAATTAATCCCAGGTATTCGCAGGCCTATTCGTCTTTGGTCATGACCTATCTGGCCATGGACGATAAGGTGTCAGCCGTCAATGTCCTGCAAGACTGGCTGTCAATAAACCCGAGAGACACAAATGCCCGCACCATGCTTGAAGAAATCAGAGGGCAGTGACCCTGATCCTTAAGTGGTTAATTCGTTGAGTAGAAAGAGAATATGGTCAAGGCAGTAGTATTATACTCGGGTGGTCTCGATTCCAGACTCGCACTGGAGATCATCAAAGAATGGAGTGTTATCGTCTACCCGCTACACATACTGCACAAACTAATCTCCTCACCGCAGATACACATGGTCGATGGATTGAAAACGGTGGATGTGACCGAGGAATTTGCACAGATTGTGCAGAAGCCTGAATATGGCTACGGTAAGAACTTGAATCCATGTATTGATTGCCGCATTCTGATGCTGAAAAAAGCCAAGGAGTATATGGAAAACTTGGGCGCGGATTTCATTGCTACGGGTGAAGTCCTGGATCAGCGTCAGATGTCACAGCGCCTCGATACGTTGATGCTCATCGAGAAGAAAGCCGGCCTTGAAGGTTTGGTCGTCCGCCCGCTGAGTGGGGGGTTGCTGCCGCCGACTATCCCGGAGAAGAAGGGGTTGATCGAACACAAGCAATTGATGACGATACGGGGCCGGTCGCGCCGGCTCACGCTTGATATCGCGAAGAATATGAACGTCACCGAGTATCTGTCGCCGAGCGGTGGATGTTTGTTGACAGACCCTGGATTTTGCCGTCGGCTGGCCGATGTGCTGAGGTTTAAGGAGAAGATCGGTGCTTTTGATGTCGACCTATTGAAAATGGGGCGCCATTTCAGAATTGCACCCGATGCAAAACTCATTGTCGGGCGCAACGAGGAAGAAAACCAAAAAATTGAGGAACTGGCAGAGAATGAGTACATTCTTCTCTTTGTACCTGACACGGGTAGCCCGAATGCAATACTCTTGGGTGATAAGAAACATGTTAAGACGGCTGCCGGGATCACTGCCCGGTATAGCGATAAGAAGAAGGAGTCAAAGGTTGAGGTGCATCATAGGTATAAGGGGAAGGTGGACAAGGTTAAGGTTAAACCCATTGATGATTCAGAACTGAGTAAGTGGAGAATATGACCATGGAGAAACTCTGGGCACCTTGGCGTTTTGAATATATCCGCAACCCGGGCACTGGTTGTTTTCTCTGTGCCGGCCACCGGTCAAAGGATGACCGGAAAGTACTCATTCTGGAGCGTCGGGATAAGGCATTCACTATCATGAATCGCTTTCCGTACAATAACGGACATGTCATGATCGCACCGGTCCGTCATGTAGGCCAGATCGAACAGCTTGATGATCCTGAACTGCTTTGTATAAACAACCTCATTGCGCGTGTGATCAAGGCACTCGATCATGCGATGAAACCCCAGGGATACAATATCGGGGTGAACCAAGGTAGAGTAGCCGGGGCCGGTGTTGTTGACCATATTCACTTTCACCTGGTGCCCCGGTGGCAGGGCGACACGAATTTCATGCCCGTACTTTCGGAGACCAAGGTTGTGTCTGAGGCCCTGTTGAAAACGTACGACAGAATCAAGGATGGCTTGCAGCGATTGGACAAACTCCAGCTGTGACCATTATTCCGGAGTGCCATTAGAATCATGTGTGGCGTAATCGGTATCATAGGTAATACAAGAGCGATCGACAGGATATATCCCGGTTTGCTTGCTCTCCAGCATCGCGGCCAGGATGCTGCCGGCGCGGTTACCTTTGAAA